>DAOVTU010000521.1 GCA_030632925.1 Candidatus Krumholzibacteriia bacterium
CAAACGCAAACGCGACAACGCATCATACAGCGCCACGGCCGCGCCATTGATCGAAGCGCAACGGGTGCCGCCATCGGCCCGGATCACGTCGCAATCCAATGTGATCGTCAGGTCGCCCAGCGCGTTCATGTCCGTCACCGCACGCAGCGAGCGGCCGATCAAGCGCTGAATTTCCTGGGTGCGTCCGCCCTGTCCACCGGCGGCAGCTTCGCGGCGCATCCGATCTCCAGTCGAGCGGGGCAGCATGCCGTACTCGGCGGTGATCCAGCCCTGGCCGCTGCCTTTCAGCCAGCGCGGCACGCCGTTGATGATCGAGGCGGTGCAGATCACATGGGTATTGCCCATCTCGATCAGGCACGAGCCCTCGGCCTGGGGCAGATAATCCTTGGTCATGCGGGTGGGCCGCAGTTGGTTGAATTCTCGATCTCCTGCGCGTTCAATCACGACAGTTTCCTTTCACAATTGTTCCATGGCATGGCCGGCCTCTTCCATTTCGTCGAGGCCAACCGTTTTCATATTCTCGATGGGCTTGCCCAAAAAGCGCGCCCCGATTTCCTGAAATTTCCAGGGGATGTCGCTCAACAGGAACGACAACTCTCCCTCTCGTCCGGCCGTCGCGTCAGCCCGCAACAAGCCCAATTCTCCCAGACGATCCTGCGCCGCGACAGCCAAAGCATTGGCCGAATCGACGAGTTGCACATCCGGCCCCATAAATTCGGCAATCTCGGCCTTCAAAAGTGGGTAGTGGGTGCAGCCCAAAATCAAGGTATCCACCTGGGCCGCACGAAGCGGTTCCAGGTACTCTTCGATGGCCAACTCGGTCATGCGATGAGCGTGCAGGCCCTCTTCCATCAGCGGCACAAACAGCGGGCACTCCTGCGCCACGATCTGCCCCTCACTCAACCCGGCTGCAGCCAGGCCAGCCTGATACTTCAGCGACCGGATCGTGCCAGATGTCCCGATCACGCCAACCGCACCACCGCGGGTCGATGCCAGCGCCGTGCGCACACCAGGATTGATCACCCCGAGCACGGGCACAGGCAAAATCTCGCGCAAATAATCCAGGGCAAAAGCGCTGGCCGTATTGCAGGCCACCACCACCATTTTCACGCCGCGGGTCACCAGCAATCCGGCGTCCTGCTGGGCAAAAGCGCGCACGGTTTTTTCGCCTTTGGTTCCGTACGGAACCCGCGCCGTGTCGCCAAAATAAACCAGGTCTTCACCTGGCAAAAGTTCGTGCAGGGCCCGCAGCACCGTCAGGCCACCCAACCCAGAATCAAACACACCAATCGGTGCCTCGGCTGAGCCCACTCCGGTCACTACAACCACCGCCGCGGATCAAAACTGCGCACCAGGTCCAGATGTCCCGCCAGTGTTTCCACCTGCGCACCTTCCACCAAAATCACGCAACTGTGGGAAGCCGGGAAATTCAGGGCCACCGTGCGCAAAATCGAAGTCAAAGTGGCCGCCTCGGCCGCACTGCCGCCCGGATGCCCGGTCACCAGTTCCTGGCTGAAGTCCACCACCACCGAGTGGTCCTCCGGATTCACGAACGCCGCCAGCGCCCGCGTGCCCCGGGGCATGGCGCTGATCGAACCGCTGATTTCCGGCCCTTCACAAAGGGCGCGCATCAGGGCGTACAGGTCTTCGCCCGGCCGATCGCGGCTGGGGATCTGGCGTTCTTCGGTCACGTAGCCGCCGGCATCCCACTCGGGAAATACCAGGACCACGGCCCGGTCGCCAGCTACGGTGGCCGCTTCGGTCTGGCCTTCTTCACCGAAGTCGACAGGTAAAACTTCGTCTCCACCCTGGTTCATGAACCAGTAGATGCCCGGCCCCACGATCACCACCAACACCAGCAAAATGGCCCACCCCCGCGGGCGATTCCGCGGTGTCTTCTGCGACTGGGGCTTTTGCGGCCGCCGCACCGAAGTCCGCTTCACGTGCGGCCGGCTTTCGGGATCCCGCGCATCCAACGAACTGTCGTTCGACGCCAACACCCCTTCGGGGGGAGTTTCGTCCGGACGGTCCTGATCACTCATTGCCGCCCTCCTTTACCGTTTCGCCGTCAGGAATAACCTCTTCATCGGGTTCTTCCAATTCCTGCACGCCCAACTGCTCACGGTAGGCCAATACGGCCTCGCCGATGGCCGCCGCCAACTCCCGCTGATACGTACGATCCCCCAGCTTGCGCTCTTCCTGGCCATGGCTCAGGAAGCCCAGCTCCAACAAAACCGCCGGCATGTACGCACCGACCAGCACCCGGAACCCTGCCTGCCGCACTCCGCGGTCGGGCAAGCCCAGGTTTTCAGTCACATCAGCCTGGATGATCTCGGCCAACTGGCTGCTGCTGCTGATGAATCGATTTTGGACCAGTTCCCAGACAATAAACTCCACGTCGTCTTCGGGTACCGCCGCGCCACCGGCCTGGTTCTCGGCCGCTTCCACACTCTTGGCCCAGTCGCTCTGCGCCGGCGAAAGGAAATACGTTTCCAAGCCGTGAGCGCCGTCGTTGAACCAACTGTTGCAGTGCAGGGAAAGGAAGATGTCACCGTCATTACTGTTGGCAATCTCGGCCCGGTCGGCCAATTCGAGGTACTCGTCCTTGTCCCGCGTCAGCACCACTTTCAAATCGGAATTGCGTTCCAGATAGCGCCGCAGTTCACGGGCCACCCCAAGGTTCACGTCTTTTTCCATGATGCCGCGCCGGCCCACCGCGCCCACATCGTGTCCGCCGTGTCCCGCATCCACCACCACGGTCTGCAAGTTGATTTCGTTGGTCACATCGACCACACCCTGGGCGATGTTCATTTCGGAGTGGCCCATGGGCACGGGCTCGGGAATGGCCGACACTTGTTCTTCTTCCAGCACCAGGACAATTTCCCGTCCCCCGTCGGCCGTGTAGGTGCGGTACCGACCCACCAACTGGTCCACCTTGATGGTCACCGTGGCGTAGTCGCTGTGCTGCCGACTGCGCGCCGAGTTGACCAACCCGCGTCCGCCCGACAACGCCACGCGTCCGGTATTGATCTCGGCCCCGTAGATTTTCAGTTCAATAATGCCCGTGCGCGGACTGCTCGCTCTATACCCCAGCGGTTCAGCACAATACACATGCACCGCCGTCGAGCGCCCCAGCACTTCGGCCTTGAGTCGCGTCACATTGTATTCGGCACTGCCCAAGGCCAGCTTCCGCGTCTCCGGATCCCAGTTCACGCGCTCCTGCGTCTGTGGGCCCACGACCATTTCCAGAAACACCATGGGCAACCACAGGTCACCTTCATGATCAAGCA
>DAOVTU010000581.1 GCA_030632925.1 Candidatus Krumholzibacteriia bacterium
CTCGTCCGTCGTGGTGACGGTGCCGGCCAACTGGGCTTCAAAGATCTCATCCAGGATGCCCTTGAAGTCCGGGCCGGGCTCGGCCCCCAGGGCAATCAAGTTGCGCCCCTGCACCAAAGGCTCCAAGGGTACCTGACGGATATTCAGCTCACCGGCACGAGCCAACAGCCAATCACCAGCCGGATAGTCATCACTGGGCAAAGGCGGGCGGCCGAAGTTGTCGGCCCGCGCCACCCGCACCAGGCGATCGATGCGGCCCACGCGCACGGACAGGCGCCGGATGGCGGCGGTCGAAACCTTGGGAGACTCGAACAACTGGCTGGGACGCATGTGCGCAGCCACCAGTGGCGTCACTTCGGCCAACAGTTTGCGGTTGCTGGTCATCGCGCCGAGCAGGGCCTCGGTCAGGGCCACCGACTCATCTTCATGACCCAGCGAGCGGATGCGTCCGTTCTCATTCGTCGTTGTGGCGGGTTTGCCCAGGTCGTGACACAACACCGCGCACCCCACCACCAGGTCTTCCCAGGGTTCACCGAGGCGCTCGCGGGCAAAGGCGTCCAGACAGTGCAGAGTGTGCACCCAGGCATCGCCCTCTGGGTGATAGGTCGGGTCCTGGGGGCACCCACGCAGGGCATCCAACTGCGGGAAATGGGCCAGCCATCCACTCTCGTGCAGAAATTTCAGGCCCAACGAAGGCCGCCGCCCCAGGGTGAGCAGCTTCACCCATTCGGCCCAAATGCGCTCGCCCGGCAGGCCTTCGGGGTCGATGTCGCGGCACAGCGCGATGGTCGCCGGAACCACCTTCAATTCAAAGCGCGCCGCCAACTGCATGGCGCGCAGCACCCGCAGGGGGTCTTCCGAAAACGCCGGCGAAGTGTGGCGCAACAAGCCGTTCCTGAGATCCTTGAGGCCATCCCAGGGATCGGCAATTTCGCCGGTCAGCGGATCCAGGTACACCGCATTGAGGGTGAAATCGCGTCGCGCCGCAGCTTCAGGCAAGGGCATGTCCGGATCCGAATGCACCTCGAACCCCTTGTGACCCAGCCCAATTTTGGCCTCGCGGCGGGGCAGCCCCACGTCGACCGGCCAGCGGCGCAATTTGAGAATGCCGAAACTTTGGCCTACCAGGTCCAGCTCAAATTCTGCCGCCAGGCAGGCCCGCAATTCGTCGGCCGGCAACCCGAATACTTCCAGGTCCAGATCCGACACCACTTCGCCCAGGGCCAGATCCCGCACGCTGCCACCCACCAGCCAGGCCCGGCCACCGGCCTTGCCGATGAGGCCGCACACACGGCTGAGCACCTCGCGCAACGCGGGTTCCAGTTGGTCCAGATTGTGGGCAGGGTCCGGGCTCATGGGTTTCTTTCGTGGGCGGCGGGCTTTACGTCAGCCGGGTCGGGGTCTATTTTGCCATCGGACACAGGATAACCCGCTTCGCCCCCAAAAGGAAACCCAGCACTTGGCAGCCAACCGGCCCCCCATCCTGGACAACATGCCCCGCGCCATGGCCTGGATGGTCCTGTCAGGGCTGAGTTTTGCCCTCATGGGCGCCATGGTGAAGCTTTCGGGCGACGTGGCCCTGCCCACCAAGGTCTTCTTCCGCAATCTGGTCACTTTGGGAATCACCGGCATGGTGGCCATCCGGCTGAAAGAGAACCCTTTGGCCCCCACGCCCTATTGGCCGCGGTTGTTGCTGCGGTCGCTGTGTGGATTGGCCGGCGTTTCGCTCTACTTCCTGGCCCTGAGCCGGATGAACCTGGCCGACGCCTCACTGTTGAACAAGACCTCCCCATTTTTCGTGACCATTTTTGCGGTCATTTTTTTGAAGGAAAGCTTCAACCGCGCCCTGGTGCCCGCGCTGCTGGCGGCCTTCATTGGGGCGGTGCTGGTCATCAAACCCCGGTTTGATATGGCCATGTTGCCTGCCCTGGCGGGTTTCGGCTCCGGCATGTTCGCCGGCATGGCCTACGTGTTCGTACGTTCGTTGAAAGACCGAGCCAGCCCCAACCGCATCATCCTGACTTTTTCGCTGGTTTCGTGCCTGGCCATGCTGCCCTTTCTGGTGGCCAACCCGCCGCATCCGACCCAGAAGCAGTGGCTGGCCCTGCTGGGCACCGGTGTCTTTGCAGCCGGCGGCCAATACGGCCTGACCTACGCCTACCACCACGCCCGGGCCTCGCGCATTTCGATCTTCACTTACCTGCACGTGCTCTTCGCCCTGGCCCTGGGCTTTGCCTTCTGGGGTGAACGGCCGGACCTGATCAGCCTGGGCGGCGGCCTGCTCATCATCGGCGCCGCAGTTTGGACCCACACCGTCACCCGGCGCGAACAGAACGAGGCCACCTGATGGAATTCACCCTGCCGGTCATCCTGCTGATTCTGGGCCTGGGCCTGGTCGCCGGTTTCGTGGCTGGATTTGTGGGCGTCGGCGGCGGCATCATCATGGTGCCGGTGCTGTTGGAGTTGTTCCGGGCCTGGGGCGTGCCCGATGAATCGGTGGTGCAGGCGGCCATGGGCACCTCACTGGGGGTGGCCATTTTCAGCGTCAGTTCGTCGATCATTCGGCATGGCCGGCAAAAACGAGTGTTCTGGCGCCTCGTGCCTTTCCTGGCTCCTGGTAGCCTGATCGGCGGCTGGCTGGCGGCGCGTTTGGCCGCCACTTTGCCCGGCATGTGGCTACAGATGGGCCTGGCAGTCTTGATGACCATTGCGGCAGTGCGCATGCTCACCGACAGCCGTTCCGGCGGCGGCAACCACCGCAACATCCGCTGGTGGCAGGGCCTGCTGGTGGGCCTGGGTGTAGGCCTGGTGGCCGGCATGAGTGGGCTGGCCGGCGGCATCGTCCTGGTGCCCGCCCTTGCGATACTGTTGGGCCTGCCGGCCGGATGGCTGGCCGGCACCAGCAGCGCCGTGATCATTTTCAGTTCCCTGGCTGC
>DAOVTU010000074.1 GCA_030632925.1 Candidatus Krumholzibacteriia bacterium
GGCCACGAGCAGCAGAGCAAAGTGGGGGGGTGGTCCGGGGTCTAGCGCAACCGGGTGCATCTGGCCCGCCTGCTGAAAAGCGGCGCCAACCTGATCATCCTCGATGAGCCCACCAACGACCTCGATGTCGACACCCTGCGCGCCCTCGAAGATGCCCTCGTGCAATTCGGCGGATGCCTGGTCGTCGTCAGTCATGATCGCTGGTTCCTGGATCGCATCTGTACCCACATCCTGGCCTTCGAGAGCAACTCGAATGTGTTCTGGTATGAAGGGAATTACTCCGAGTATGACCTGGATCGTCGGGCGCGGCTTGGGGAGGATGCTGAGCAGCCTCACCGCATCAAGTATCGGAAGCTTTCTCAGTAGTTCGGGCGGAGCGCCGCAATCAGAAAAGCCCTCATACATCGGGTTCAAAAACGTCCTCGCCAAGGCACTGTGGATTGTTTTTGAACCCGATGTATGAGGGCTTTTCTGTTTGCGGGGGACCAACTGCGCCCGATGTTTGCGAAAGCGCCTCTACCCACTATTGCGGTGGGGCTGTATCAGGCCAGGCCTCCAGCTTGCGCCACATCCAGATACGGGCCGATAGTGAATGTCCGGGAGAAAGGTCTTCCCTGCTCCGGTACGGGATTTGGCGGGGAGGTTGGTCTGTCACGTAATAGACGTGTATACGGGGTGCTCAAAAATAATCCGCAGCGCCTTGGCGAGGACTTTTTTGAGCGCCCCGTATACACGTCTATTACGTGACAGCGCACCTACCCCCCCACCAATTCCCGTACCTGAGGCCGCGAAAAGAGCCTGCCTACCGGATATATACCAACGCGATCGTCGTAATAGGGTGTTCGGGCATAGAACCAGTAACGGATCGCCCAGGGATCGGCGGCAAACTCAGGATTATCGGCTTTGGCCTGTTTGAGTTCGGCGGCCCAGGTGGGGTTTTCGGCCAGGAGGGTGGGGATCATTTCTTCGATGACGTAGCTTTCGACGTATTCTATGCGTTCGAAAATGGAATCGAAGTAGCCCCATTTGACTAATGAATCGGGTCCTTGAGGTTCCAAGAGGTGGGCGATGACGCGGGCTGCGCGCTGGTTCATGTCCACCACGGCGGTGCCCTTGGGGAAAGTGCGCTTTTCGGTGAGGGGTTCGGCTGTGAAAGAAACCCGATGGTGCCCCTCGTAGGGGCGCTCCTGCCACTGCGGGTTGTTGAATTTCCAGGTCTGGACTTCAAGCTCTGCCGGAGCATCCAGACGGGTAAAATCGACGCCGTGGAATTCCAGGCGGCTGATGGCCTCCGTCCACTCGGGCGGCACGAGATAGGCTTCGGGCAGGGCGGCCGTGACGTTGGGACGAAGTGTATCGAAGTAGGGCACCGTGGTCGTCTGCTTGCGGTCGCTGAATCTGTTCCACTGGCCACCGGTGATTTCGCTGGTCAGCGTTTCATACTCCACGCCCAAAAATTCGAACTCGGTGGAGTCGCCGGTGCTGGTGAAAGTCAGGGGAAACGGTTGGGCCCGAAACTCGGCGCTGGCGGCAAAATTGTCCGCGGCGATCACCAGGCCCCGCAGCTCATCGGCGTGGCTTCCGCACCAGCGCAGGGTGTGCAGCACCAACTTACGGGCACTGTCCACCCGCACCGGATAAGGCTTGAGCATGTGGGTCTCGATCAGCAATCCGGGCCGATTCTGCAGGGCGGTGTAGCCCTGGCTGAATCGTGGACTGGCCGCGCTTGTTTTCAGGCCACTGGCCGGGTCGTGCCAGTTCCGGAAGCTCACATAGGGCGCCATGGGGTAGCCGTCGGCATCCATGGCGGTGACCATGGCGTCCCGGTATTGAGTCGTCCAGGTCGTCAGATTTGGATCCATGTTGCCCTGGGTCTCGAGGCCATATGTGATTGGGTACTGGTAATCGGCGCCGTCGGTGGAGTGGATGTCGACGAAAAAGTCCGGCCGCCAATCATCGAACAACCCAAGCCAGGCCTGGGTTTCTGGCAAATCAGCCTTCAGGAAATCGCGATTCAGGTTCTGGTTGCGTGCGGTCACGCGCCAGCCCATTTCATCGGGCCCGTTCTGGTTGATGCGGTTGTAGGCACCAAATCGTTCGTGGCCGTCGACATTGAAGATGGGGATGAAGACCAGAGTGACCCTGTCCAGCAAGCCCTCGGTTTCGGGAGTGCCTGCCGCCAAATCACGCAGCAGGATCATACCGGCATCCTTGCCACACGATTCACCGGCGTGGATGCAGGCCTGGACCATCACCACCACCCGGCCCTCGCGCTCGGTGTGGTCCGTCGGCTCAAAGCGACCGTCGCGGTCGGCGATGATCAGCGGCAGGTCACGGCCCTGCGGGCTGGTGCCAAATGTCGTCATCTGCAATAGTGAGCTTGCAGTCGCCAGGTCTCCCAACCACTTGACTGTCTCGGCATACCGCGGCGTGATCCGGCCGCCGGATTCTTCATAGGGAGTATCCTGCCCGACGACCGGGGTACCTGTCAGCAGCACCAACCCCAGAGCAATTGGCACGAGTACTTTCCCCACGATTCTCTTGTCCATCTTCATTCCTTGCGATCAGGGTAACGCGATCCGAAACGGCCGGACTGAGCCTGAGTTCATTTTCAGGGCAAGCGCCACAATGTGCAAGCCTGTGAACCGCATGGGTCTTTGTAAAAAAAATGTTGATACTATCACAGGACTGGATAATCTTTTCTCACGCATTGGCAGATCGCGACCCGGAAACCAATGAGACAATTCTCATTCAAAATACCTGTTGACAGGTTTTGAGCTTTGCGGGGAAAATGCGATCAGGCACAGGTTGTGTAGGTACACGACCTCGATCGATCCGGTTTATCCGGTGAGAGGCAAATGCAGACATTGATTGAAATCACCAATAACCCTTAAGGCCTCACCGGTTGATCCGGAGAAGAGTCATTGGGGGCTTTTGTGCATTTCATCATGTTTTTTGCTGCGGGGTTTGGCCAAGCAATCTGAATCACGGAATGAGTTGCCACCACACGGGGTGGCCCAGAATTGTCTGGTGGGCATGGTGTCTGTCCAGACGAACTCGACACTCTTGATGTACGAATTTAATTCGTATTTGGCAAGGGTGGTCGATTTCGGGAGCTCTAGGTTTCCGAAAAAACCCCAGTGGATTTCAAGGAGGTCCGAATTGTTTAATTCGAAAGTTATCACCACGCTGATGGTCCTGCTGATCGTTCTGACGGCTGGCGTTGCCACGGCTGGCGACGCGAACTGGTCGTTCTACGGCAAGTTCCATTCGTCGATCAACTACCTGAGCAATGGCGAAAACAGCCAGCTCGGTCTGTCCAGCAACACGTCGCGTTACGGCTTCAAGGGCTCCAAGCCCATGAACGAAGAGTTCACCTTCATCTGGCAGGTTGAGCAAGCCGTCAACATCGCCCAGGGCGATTTCTCGACGAACCTGCGCAACACCTTTGTCGGTTTCAAGAATGAGAACATTGGTACCGTGTTGGCGGGTCGTCACGACACGCCTCACAAGACCCTTGGCCGCAAGACCACGTTCTTCTTCGACACTGTTGGTGACAACCGTCAGATGACGTTCGGCACCGATTCCCGCGAGGACGACATTCTGGCTTGGGTTTCCCCGAACTGGAGTGGCTTCGCTTTGTTCCTGGCCTATCAGTTCGACCAGGACAACGCCGTGATGGACGATGAAGCTGCAGCTGATGCAGAATTCTTCGCCGAGACCGTGTTCAGTGGCATGGCCACCTACGCCAAGGACGACTTCTACGTTGGCGCTTCGATGATCATGTTCGGTGAAGGCTACAACGCCACCAACGGTACTGCTGACCGTGGCGACTCCCCCTCGGTCTACCGCTTCGCCGGTAAGTACAACGCTGAGAAGTTTGCTGCGTCTGCTTCTTACCTGAGTGTTGGCGGCCAGGACTGGAACGGCGTCGACGCTTATGTTGACATGACCGCCTCCACCATCGGCTTCGAGGGTCTGTTCAAGGCCAACGAGAAGTACAACGTCAAGTTCGGTTACTACATGTCCGACCCGAACACCGATGCTGACGATGACGACTTCAGCATGATGACCTTCGGCGTGGACCGCAACTTCGGCAAGAGCACCCAGGTGTACGTCCAGTACGCAGCCATGAGCTATGGCGATGCGGCCATGAACTGGCCCATGGGTGGCAGCGGCAGCGGCTTTGCCACTGGCACGAGCTGGGGCGGCTGGGACAACGGTACGGGCTTTGAAAACCCCTCCGGCATGTCCTTCGGCGTTGCCCACAAGTGGTAGTATGATCTGATCCGGCTTCGGCTGGTGAAAGAAAACCCCGGGCATCTGCCCGGGGTTTTTTTATATCCTGCTAGTCTTGCCAGATGTCTATCTCGCCAACGGTCAGTTCTTCTTGATGATCACATCACCACTGAAGGTGTCGATCTGCACCTGCGCTTCGCCGTCACCGTTGGTGAATTCCAGTTCACGCCCCGGCGCATACTTGCTGGTCTTGCGGGACTTCTGCCCGAAGCCGTTGTCGATGCCGCCGGAGAAGGTTTCGATCTCGAAGTCGGCGCTCACATCCGAAGGCACCGTCAGCCGCAGGGTGCCGCTGTGCATTTCGAAACTGAAATCACCGTCGGCATCAAGGTCTCCTGAAACCCTGGCACTGCCAGAAACCGAACCCACCTTGGCATTGAGGAACCTGTCGAAGGTCAACTTGATGCCTCCAGTGACCGTCTCGGCGTGCACGTTGCTCTCGCGTCCGGTCGCCTCAACTGTGCCACTGATGCTCTCGATGCTCACCTTGCGGGTATCACAGTCCACGGTGACGTCGCCACTGATGGACTCGGCCTCCACCGACTTGCACTTGCCACTGACAGTCACGTCGCCACTGATGGACTCGACGTCGATGTCACCGGTCACACCACGCACATCAATCGTCGCGCTGATGCACTCGACATCCACCCGGCTGCCGGACGGCACGTGGATCACCAAGTCGGCCCCACCCTTGAGATTTTTATTGTGGCGCGGGTACTTGACCTTGATGCGGGTCTTCTTGCCATCATCGATGATCAGCTTTTCGGCGTCACCGGTGAGCTGGCCTTCGACCTGAACTTCATTGCGGTCCCAGCCCACGATCTCGATGGAGCCGGCGATATTTTCCACCGTCACCAATCCGTTCGCTTTGGCCTTCACCGTTTCGTCGACTTCCTGGTCCGCCATGGCGGGAACCACCAGCAAGGCTATCATCAACCCGGCCAGCAATACGGCATTCCTAATCCTGCTCATCCTTCGTCCTCCTGTTATCAACCCTTGCGGGCCGTGACTGCCAACATCACAAACTCATCAACTTCAAATTCTGTTTTTCAAACGCCGTTCAGGCGCAATTCCGTGTTCTGGCGCAGCATCTTCCCGCGGGACTGATGCAGCATGAGGGCCAGATTCGTCAGGCTCCTGTTATCCGGGTCATCTGCCAAAGCCAAATTCAATTCGTCGAGGGCCGAGTCGATCACATCCAGGCCCCCGGCTTCCCCAGCGAAAGACGCCAACTCGCCTGCCGGCGGTGTGATGACTGTGAACTGTTTCGGTTGGCCCCACCAACCCGCCACCACCAGGACCGCCACAGCTGCCGCACTGGCAGCAAACCGGGTCCAGTTTGGTGTGGCCGGCGAGCGAAATTGTCGCTGCTCTGCCGCCGTGATAGCCTGGTCGATATCTCCCCACAGGTCTCGTGCCGGGGCCACGCCCTTGTCGCGCAGGCCACCGGCCAGGCGTTGCACCTGGGCGTCTATGCGATCAGTCGTTTTGTTTTTAGGTTCATCCGCCATTACTGGCCTCCTTCTCGTCGGTCAACATCACTCGCAAAAGTTTTCGGGACCGGTGCAGTTGGGCTTTCACCGTGCCTATGGCCACTTGCAGCAGCTCGGCGATCTCGCGGTGGGTGTAGCCTTCGATTTCGTGCAGGACGTACACCTGGCGCCCACCGGCAGGCAAACGCGCGATGCACCGCTCCAGGTCCATGGCCGTCAGCAAGGGAATGACACCGTCCGGGCGGGTACGAGCAGCCCCTGAAAGGGTCGCCATGGGCTCCTGGCCCGGCTCGGTTCCCTTTTCGACCAAAGCATCGGCGGCCAGTTGCTGGCGGCGGGTGCGGGAACGATGCCGGTCCCGCCAGAGATTGGTGGCCACCCGGCCCAGCCAACCGCCCAATTGCCCCCGACCTGTGAATCCGCCGATGGCAAACCAGGCCTTCACGAATGTGTCCTGGGTCAGTTGTTCGGCTTCGATAATATCGCCGGTCAGCCGTAAAGACAGCCCGTACACGCGGTTCTGGTAGTTTCGGTAAATCTGCTCAAAGGCGTGTCGATCGCCCGCCGCCGATTTTTCGGCCCAATCGACATCCCTGGCCAGAAGGGACCGCACATCTTCGAAATCGCCGGGATTCCGCTCTGTGGGGTTGTTTTTCCGGCTCTGGGTCATGAATTCGCACCACTTCGATTGGCGAAAAGAGTCGATTGCTTGTTAATTAAGACGTCCACCGGGCAGCAAGGGTTTAAACGCCCCTGAAGAATCTTCTGTGGTTCTTTTTCTCGGTTGACTTTCGGAATCGTTCCTATTAGTTAAGGCCCAAGCAGCGCACCGGAGCCTTCGATTTCTCGCCCAAACCTTTTCCGCTCCGGCCCTATGCAAGGATGTGTCATGTCTGAATCCCAGCGCACAGAGACCAAGCACGCAGAGACCAAACTCCGCCGCAATACACCGCAGCGGAAAATCATCCTCGAAGAGTTGTGCGCGGTGAAGAGTCATCCCACCGCTGCTGAACTCTACGATATGGTGCGGCAACGGTTGCCCCGGGTCAGCCTGGGCACAGTGTACCGCAACCTTGAGGTTCTGCACGAGGACGGCATGATCCGCAAGCTCGAATTTGCCGGGACCGAAACCCGCTTCGACGGCGACACCCAGGACCACTACCACGTGCGCTGCTGCGAGTGCGGCCACATCCAGGATGTTTATGACCTGGGCCCTGGCGGCTCTCCAGCCCAACCAACCGAGTTGGCCGGATACCGCATTGAAGGGCACCGTCTGGAATATTTCGGGGTTTGCCCCGATTGCCAATCCGCCGCGGCCGGGACGAAGAACGCCGCGACCAACTAGAGAAAATTCAACGATGTTTTTGACAGCGGGCCATGCCGGTCTGCGCCTACTAACACCATCCTTATAACAAGGAGAGCGATCAAATGGACAACATGGACTTCGACTTCATCCCCGTGCCCCTGGTTTCGACCGAGGCTCCCGACTTCACCGCCACCGCCGTGATGCCGGACAATACCTTCAAGAACGACTTCAGCCTGTCCGATTACCGTGGCAAGTACGTCGTGCTGTTCTTCTACCCCCTGGACTTCACCTTCGTGTGCCCGTCCGAGATCATCGCCTTCGACAAGCAGCTCGAAGAGTTCAAGAGCCGCGGCGTCGAGGTCATCGGTGTCAGCACTGACAGCCACTTCAGCCACTGGGCCTGGAAGAACACCGACGTCAACAACGGTGGCATCGGCAACATCCAGTACCCCCTGGTCGCTGACTTCCAGAAGACCATCAGCCAGGACTACGGTGTCTTGCTGGATGGCGGCATGGCCCTGCGCGGCACCTTCATCATCGACAAGGACGGCATCGTGCAGTCCGCGGTCGTGAACAACCTGGGCCTCGGCCGCAACATTGACGAAGCCCTGCGCACCGTCGATGCCCTGCAGCACCTCGAGGAGCACGGCGAAGTTTGCCCGGCGAACTGGACCAAAGGCGACGACGCCATGAAGCCTACGGCTGAAGGTGTGGCGAAGTACCTCTCAGACCACAAGTAAGGGGCGGGGGTTTCCCCCATTCCTGTCCATATACAACGACGCCGGCGATGTCCTCGCCTGTGCCCCAGCGGGGCACGGCTGCGGATTACGCCGGCGTCGTTGTATATGGACAGGAATGGGGGAAAGCCACAGCCCCGCAGCCCGGAGCGCCTCAACCCTGTTGACCGCCGAAGGTAAACACGCAGGCCCCAACTCCGAGCTGCGCGGGTGCATAGATGCACATAAAGAGAGTGCGGTGGGAACTCCGCAGCCACGCCCGTTCAGGGCGTAGGCGAGGACCTCCCACCGCACTCTCTTTATGTGTATCTATGCAGAGCCTACTGTTCTTTGGTGATCGAGGCCTTTTCGATGATCGCGGCATATTTGTAGCCGGCACCGAAGTCTTTGTTGGCGGCCAGGGCGCCTTCGACGATGACGAGGTCGCCGGTGGCTACGACAGCCGAGGTGGTGACGGTGAGGTCGCCTTCGGTGCTGTCCTGGATGTGGACCCAGTTGGTGCCCATGATGTTGGCCGTGAACTTGACGACGCGGCCGCGCACCTTGATGACCTGGCCGTTGAGGGCCGTACTCTGGGCGAAGATCTCGGCCACTGTGTAGCCGCCGGCCACCTTGGTGACACCTTCGATGGCCGCGTCGGCCACGGTGTTGTTGGCGTTCGCCGAAGCGCTGCCACCGACACCGGCGTGATTGGAATCCTGGGGCATGCCGCCCATGGCGCCGCCACCGGCCTGAGCCTGGGCGCCCTCGGCGTAGATGCCGCCGACGAAGTAGATTTCATCGAAGGTGCGGTCGAGGGTCTTGCTGGGGAAGTTCGACATCATCATGCCCTTGGGCACGGTGACGCGCTGGCCAACGGTGATCGCAGTAGCGGATTCAGAGGCCGCTGCCCAGATCTTCTCGCTGCCGGTGTCGACGTGCACATAGGTGTAGCCACCGGAATTCATGGTCTCGAGCACTTCGCCGGTCCAGGAGTTGGCGTCGGCGGTGGCCACAGGGGCAGTCTCGGTGGCTTCGGTCGTGTTGGCCGTTGCCGACTCGTCGGTCGTCGTGGTGGCCTTCTCGCCACAGGCCGATACGGCGATCAGCAGTGCGGCAAGCATCAGGGCGGTGGCGAAAGTTGACTTTTTCACGGGGCTCTCCTCTGTTCGTCAGAACATCAAGGGCTATGGAATGCGAAACCTGTTTACGGTCCCGGCAACCGGTCCGGAAGATCCGTCCGGATGTACTCAAATGACCTGTGAAAAATATAACGCGAGTGGTGTTGTCGCAAATAGATCCCGTCAGGATGCCACCAGAGGTGTTTATTTGCGGTTTCCTTCTGATTCCAGCGACTCGGAGCCATGGCCATGACCCGGCGGGAACCACCAAC
>DAOVTU010000653.1 GCA_030632925.1 Candidatus Krumholzibacteriia bacterium
ACGACCTTGCCGACAGTTGGGGCGTATCGGCCATCTCGGCTGGCCAGGTTGCCTTGACCATGGACAACTGCGAG
The DNA here is from genome assembly GCA_030632925.1 of Candidatus Krumholzibacteriia bacterium. Classification (GTDB taxonomy): domain Bacteria; phylum Krumholzibacteriota; class Krumholzibacteriia; order LZORAL124-64-63; family LZORAL124-64-63; genus JAGRNP01. Next base: position 75 of record DAOVTU010000653.1, read on the forward strand.
ATCTCCCACTTCGACCGCGGTTTCGTGATCATGGAAAACGGCGGCACCGTCAGTGGCAATGCCCGCAACAGCTTCTTTGTCGACAACCTGACGTTGGCCGGCTGGTCCAACTCGGTCGTCGACTACGATGCCCGCCAAAACTGGTGGGGCCACTTCACAGGTCCTTTCCATCCGGTGAAAAACGCCGGCGGCTTGGGCTTTGAACTCACGGACCACATTCTGTTCGATCCCTGGACCCTGATTGGTCCCGGTATCGTGGCCACCGTGCCCGGCCCGGACCCCATTCGTTGTGGGGTGCCCAAACCGGTCACCGTGACCTACCTGCCCGACCCGGCGGGGCCACCGACCCGCGGCTATGAGATCACCTTCCGCATCACCGGTCCTGCGACCGCCACTGCGGCTGATGTGACTGATGCCGGCGGCTTGGCCAGCGTCGGAACCCACCAATTCTACGCCGCCGACAACGGTGACGGAACCGTCACGGTCAGCGATGCCCTACTCGGACCTTCGCCCGGCCTGCAGGCTACCGTGGATGTTTTCACGGTCGCCGTGCAGACGACCGGCGATGGCGTCGTGGGCGTGGAATTGGTGAGCAATAAATTGCGCGATCTGGACAACCAACCCCTGTACGCACCGATGATGGGCACTTCGTTCAACGTCGACTGCATCGCGCCGGCTCCGGTGACGAACATCACGACCACCACCGGACACAACAAAATTTTGGTGACCTGGAACCACGACGACGTGGACGTGGATCACTATGAAGTATTCCGTGGCTTGTGGCACGACGGCACCATTGGCCAGTCGGCTTACCCGGAATACGACGACGTCTCGCCCGGAGTGCTGGTGCGTGCGGCTAACTGGGCTGCTGCGGTTGCCAGTCTCGAGTGGGTGTCAGCGGGCACGACGGCCTCTGGCACCCACGATTTCACCGACATCTGGGCCGATGCCACCAGTCGTGGGGTCTATCACTACGAAGTGTACGCCGTTGATGCGGTGTTCAATGGTGATGCCGCACCCGCCAATGACCGTTCGGCCAACTACTGGCTGGGCGATGTGGCCGGCACGCCTGGTGACAACTCTCCCAACGGTGAAGTCAACGTCTTCGACATGAGCGAACTGGGTACGCATTTTGGTGATCCAGTGCCGCTGCATGACCCGGCCAATGTGTTGGATGTGGGGCCGACTGACGACTGGAGCCGCGTTGGTATTCCGACGACCGACGACGTGATCAACTTCGAAGACCTCATCGTCTTTTCGATGAACTTTGGCGTGGTCAGCGCGGCTAAAGACCGGGCGCCATCCAGCAAGGTTGTCGATCTGGCGTGGGTGACCCACGATGACGGCACGATGGTCCTGCAATTGGTCAATGGCGCAGGCTTGAAGGGGCTACGCGTGCAGGCGAATCATCCGGTTACCGAGGTGGTGGCCGGTCATTTGCTCGACGACCAGGCGGAAATGACATTCCTGAAAAACGTCGGCGCGAATCTGGACGCCAGCGTGGCTGTGATGGGCGTGAACAATGGGTTCAGCGGCAGCGGCGACCTGATGGTCATCTCGGCTGACAGCCCCTTGGCCATTGAAGACCTGAAAATCACGGCCCGCGGCATTGATAACTGCACCCTTGCGGTGAGCATGAACCAGGCCTCTGGTGAGGCGCCCACCCCGCGGGTGTTTGCGCTGCATACGAACTATCCGAACCCGTTCAACCCCATGACCAAGATCAGCTTCTCCCTGCCCGAAGCGCAGGACGTCAAGTTGATGATCTTTGGGGTGGATGGGCGCCGGGTCGCGACACTGGTGGACGGCACCAAGGCCGCGGGCTTGCACGAGATCATCTGGTCTGGCCGCAACGATGATGGCCAGTCGGTAGCCACAGGCACGTACTTTTATCGGATCGACGCCGGTCCCTACAGCCAGGTCCGCAAAATGACCTTGCTGAAGTAGGTGCGGGCCGTGAACCGTTGGTCAACTTTTGCGCGCCTGGTCCTGTTCACCGTGCTGGTGATCCTGTTGGCGCGCAGCTGAGACAATCCGGATTGAAGGAGATGGCCAGGGTCGACCCGTTAGGGTATGATCCTGGCCATTCTCATTTTTCCTGCAACCGGAGCGCCAATGATCCCCAAACTCGACGACAATGGCTACCTCAGCGATCCCGCCACTTTGTCCCGGGCCGTCGCGGTAGAACTAGCCGCAATCGATGCCATCGAAGCCCTCACCGCTTGCCAGAGTCTCGAGCAGCGCCGGGAAGGCCTCCTCGCCCTCGCCCGAGATCCCGTAGTCGGGCCGCAGACGTTCCATCAACTCGGCTGGCATTACGCTGAAGCCGCTGCCGCCGAGCACGATGGGGGAATCGGTGACGCTTCGGATCGTGCCGATCAGCTCGGCGTAGTAATCGAGGGTATTCGACATCCCGGAATAGTCGGCGTTCTGGATGTTGCGCATCCCGAGGGCGACGACGTCGGGCTGGAACTCACACAGTGCCCGACTCAGCGCTTCCAACGGCGCGTCTTCGAAGCAAAGGTCGACGAATGCCGTCTCGT
>DAOVTU010000160.1 GCA_030632925.1 Candidatus Krumholzibacteriia bacterium
CGACTGCGGGCACTGCCGGGCGTCGGGAACATCGGGCTGCCAAGAGAACGGCAGAAAAAAAGAACTTCGAAGCCTGGATCAATCGCATTCGCACCGACGAGAGATCAGCCCCATGAGCACTGGTAAAACGCAGATCGTGCACATTCTGGGTGGGCCCAACCTGGGACGCCTGGGCAGTCGCAAACCGGAAATCTACGGCTTCACCACCTGGGCGGAGGTGTCCGAACTGTGTCAGGGTTGGGCGGCCGACCTGGACCTGGAACTGGTTTTTGACCAGACCGATGGTGAAGGTGAACTGGTCCGGATGATTCATCGCGCCGGCGACGGCGCAGCGGGGCTGATACTCAATGCGGCCGCCTACACCCACACCTCGGTGGCGGTGCGCGATGCGGTCGAGGCCGTATCCATACCGGTGATTGAGCTGCATTTGACCAATCCTGATGCCCGGGAGCCTTTCCGCCGGCAGAACCTGCTGGCAGATGTGGTGACAGCCGGAATTCGCGGTTTTGGTGTGCAGGGGTACCTGATGGCCCTCGAGGGATTGGCTTCGATGCTGACCCCGGCGGAGGATTGAGGCGGTCTCCACACGCTTGAATACATTGCCTTGAGCGGTGGAGCGTGTTATCAATAGGCAAAATTTGGTGGCATTCTTCGGGTTTTAACCGGAGCATGTGAATGATGCCACACGGATTGACGACATTTGGCAGAGATTGAGTTGTTGAATTGGAGGACGGAATTGGCCGATACAAGTGATTTTCGCACCGGGTTCACCATGCGCCACAAGAACGGATTGTGGTCCATCTCGGAGTTCCAGCACGTCAAGCCTGGCAAAGGTCCGGCCTTTGTGCGCACGAAACTGAAGAACATCGAGAACGGTAAAGTTGTCGAACATACGTTCCGTGCGGGTGAGAAGGTGGAAGAGGTGCGTCTCGAACGCCGTGACTTCCAGTATTTGTATCCGGATGGCGATACCTACGTCTTCATGAATACCGAGACCTTCGAGCAACTCGAGCTGCACGCCGATCTGATGGGCGATGTGCCCAAATACATCAAGGAAAGTGACATGTGCAGCATCCTGCTGCTGGAGGAGAAGCCTCTGGTAGTTGAGCCGCCCATGACGGTGGAGCTGGCGGTCAAGGAAACCGATCCGGGCTTGCGTGGCGACACCGCCCAGGGCGGTTCGAAGCCCGCCACCATGGAATCAGGCCTGGTTGTTAATGTGCCGCTCTTCATAGAAGAGGGCCAAGTGATCAAAATCGACTCCCGCACAGGCAAGTACCTGGGACGGGTCTAGAAAATAATCGGCAGGATGGATCGAACCCGAGAGGTTTGCAAATGGCCAAGGCAGAGCGCAGCGGAGGACAGAATATGGATATCAGTAAAGTGCGCGAACTTGTGAAACTGGTGGAAGAAAGCGGTATCGAAGAGCTGGAAGTCAGCCACCTCGATACCACCATCCGCATCCAGAAGTCGGCGGGCCAGCTATTTGGCGGTCCGGCCATGATGCCGCAGGCGATGCCCATGGGGGCGATTGCCCCGGCTGCTGCGGCGGCTCCGACTGCGGCCGAAGCTGCTCCGGCGGCTGAAGTGGACGCCACCCGTGGCAAGTGGAAAGACGTGCGTTCGCCCATCGTGGGCACGTTCTACCGGTCTCCGTCGCCGACAAATCCGGTTTTTGTCAACGTGGGAGACCACGTGGCCGTTGGCCAAACGTTGTGCATCGTTGAGGCCATGAAGGTGATGAACGAGATTGACGCCGAATTTTCCGGCACGATCAAGGAGATCCTCGTGGAAGACGGCACGCCTGTTGAGGCTGAAGGTGTCATGTTCCTGGTGGATCCTGACTGAGATATTTTGCTGCCGAAGTAAATTCCTGCAGTATTGCATCAGGCCCGGAAGGTTTTGCACTGGCAAGACGTTCCGGGCCTTTTGTTTACTCATTTTAAGTGCCCGTTCCGTTTTGGGAGCCGGCCTGGCAATCTCCTCAAGTTGCCCCCATCCTGTCCGATAATTTCAGGGAGACGCCTCGGCAGGTCTGCCGCAGCGCCACGAGCCTGAACTGCACAGGAGAGCCTTTCGCATGGATATCAAGAAGATCCTGAAGGAAATGATTGCCCGCGGAGCCAGTGACCTTCACTTGAAAGTTGCCACGCCGCCTTGTTTCCGGATCAACGGTACTCTGGTATTTGCGGAACACGAGCCGCCGACGATCCAGGACATGGCCGCCGTGACCCAGCAGATCCTGGCCCCAGCCCAGCGTGAGCAGTTCGAAAGCACCAAGGAAATCGATTTCGCCTTTGGCGTGCCCGGTGTGGCGCGTTTCCGGGCTAATTTTTATGTGCAGCGCGGCAGTGTGGCTATGGTTTTCCGGCATGTGCCCGTGGAAATCCAGACTCCTGACGAACTTGGACTGCCTCCGGTGGTCAAGGAATTGGCCCTGCGTCCCCGCGGCCTGATGCTCGTGACCGGCACCGTTGGCAGTGGCAAGTCCACGACCCTCGCTTCGCTGGTGGACATCATCAATCGCGAGTCTCACCGCCATGTGATCACCATTGAGGACCCGATCGAGTTCTTGCATCGGGATCGCCAGAGCATTATCTCTCAGCGTGAAATCGGTTGCGATACCGGGAGTTACGCGGAAGCCTTGAAGCATGTCCTGAGGCAGGATCCCGACGTGATCCTGATCGGCGAGATCCGTGATGCGGAGTCCATGAAGATCGCTTTGACGGCCGCCGACACCGGTCACATGATGCTCAGCACGATGCACACCACCGATGCGGCCCAGACCATCAGTCGCATCATCAGCTTCTTCCCGCCGCATCAGCAGCAGGAAATCCGGTACATGGTGGCTTCGACGATGCAGGCGGTGATCAGCCAGCGCCTGGTGGCCGATGCGGACGGCCTGCGCCGTTACCCGGCCTGTGAGATCATGATCGCCACCAGCACCATTCGCGACTACATCCGCGAGGCCGACAAGACCGTGATGATCCGGCAGGCGATCCAGGATGGCTTCGTCCAGTACCAGATGCAGACCTTTGATCAGTCGCTTATGCAGCTCTACAAGGAGCATAAGATCACTCTGGAGGCCGCCACGCGAGCCAGCAGCAATCCCCACGAATTCCAGTTGCGGGTCAAGGGTATTCAGGCCAGCAGTGACACAACCTGGGACCGGTTCGAGGATTCGACCTCCGACGAGAAATCGGAAATACAGAAGATCTGACGGCATTTCAGCAATAACGGTGGAAAACGGCCCTTTCGCAGGGGCCGTTTTTCGGTGTGCCCGGCAACCTTTCCCTTGCCAGATCGCCCGCCAAAAGCCAAAATAAGGCACTCGAATTCTCTGCCGCGCCAACCAGGGTCCATGGCCCCGGTTTTGGTGCTTGCCTTCGAGGGGCGCAAATCGCGGCAGCAACCGCAAAGTTTTTGTCATCACCTTCAGGAAGACGCGCATGTTCAAGAAGATTCTTATAGCCAACCGGGGTGAAATTGCCCTGCGCATCATGCGGGCCTGCCGTGAGCTGGGCATCGAGAGCGTGGCGATCCATTCGACGGCTGATACCGATTCGTTGCACGTGAAATATGCCGATGAGTCGGTCTGTGTGGGTAAGAAGACCAGCGCCGAGAGTTACCTGCGGGTGCCGAATATCATTGCGGCAGCTGAGATCACCGGGGCCGAGGCCATTCATCCGGGTTATGGGTTCCTGGCCGAGAACGCCGAGTTTGCCGAAATCTGTGTGGAGAACGACTTCACCTGGATCGGTCCGACCGGAGCGGTGATCCGCCAGATGGGGGACAAGGCCACGGCCCGCGCCATGGCCACCAAAGCCAATGTTCCCATCGTGCCGGGCACGGGTCTGGTCGATCAGGTCGAGGAAGCGGTGCTGGCTGCCGATCAGTTTGGCTACCCGGTCATCGTCAAGGCGACCGCCGGCGGTGGCGGCAAGGGCATGCGGGTGGCGTGGGACGAAGAAGAACTGCGCAAGAACTACGTCGCGGCACGCAACGAAGCCGGCGCCATCTTTGGCAATGACGCGGTGTATCTCGAAAAGTACCTGGTGAACCCGCGGCATGTCGAAGTGCAGCTCATGGGCGACAGCCACGGCAACGTGATCCACTTCGGCGAACGCGATTGTTCGGTGCAGCGGCGGCACCAGAAGCTGATCGAAGAGGCGCCTTCGCCGGCCGTGACACCGGAACTGCGCCAGCGGATGGGTGATGCTGCGGTGCGCCTGGCCCGGAAGGTGGGTTACACCAGCGCCGGCACGGTGGAGTTCCTGCTGGACGAGGACGGCAGTTTCTACTTCATGGAGATGAATACCCGCATCCAGGTCGAGCATCCGGTCACCGAAATGGTTACCGGCGTGGACCTGATGAAATGGATGCTGAGGGTTGCTGCGGGCGAGAAATTCGATTTTACGCAAGAGGATATCAAGGTTACCGGGCACGCCATCGAGTGCCGGATCAATGCGGAAAATCCCGAGCGGGATTTCATGCCTTGTCCTGGCCGCGTCTTTTATTATCACGCCCCCGGTGGACCGGGGGTGCGGGTCGACACCCATGTGTATTCGGATTACATGGTGCCGCCCCACTACGATAGTCTTCTGGCCAAGATTATCACCCATGGCAAGGATCGTGAGGAAGCTGTCGCAAGGATGCGCCGGGCCCTGGACGAATGTGTATTCGAAGGGTTGCCCACCAGCACGCCGTTCCATCTGGAAGTGCTGAAGAATCCGGTTTTCCTGGAGGGGAAAGCCACGACACGTTTCCTGGAAGAGGAATTGTCCCATCTGCAGGAGGGCTTACGTGTCAGGGCGAAATCGGAAGAGGGCTAAGAAAAAGACCAAGGCCTGGTACGAGTCGGCTTGGTTGGGCGGATTACTGTTACTGACGTTTGCCCTCTACACGGGGCTATCGCTGACCGGACAGGTGGGCCCTTGGTGGCTCGTTCTGTCGGGTGATGCTTCTCCGGATCTGATCAACAGCAACAATCCTGGCGGTCCCGTCGGCTCGATGATCAACTTGGGCCTGCACGGTCTGTTCGGCGGCCTGTGGTGCTGGGTCTTCCCGCTGGTGCTGGCGGTCATGGGTGCCGGATTCCTCACAGGCAAACAAGCGACACTGCGACCCTGGCTGTTGCGTGCGATACCCTTATGGCTGGTCACGGCGACTTGGATCGCACAGCCCGGTGGACCGGCCAGTGCCGATGGCGCTCCAAGACTGGGAGGACTGGTGGGCTTCTTTCTGGCCCAGGGTTTCCACGGTTTGTTTGGCCTGCTCGGTGGACGCATCATCCTGACATTTTTCCTTTTGGTGGCGACCATTCTCGTTTTTAAGCCGTGGTTGCACTGGATGCCTGCCTTTATGGGCCGCCTCTTCGGTGTCCTGGGTTGGCTGGGTGCTGGCGTGCGCGATGTGCTGACGTGGCCCTTCCTGGCCGTGGCTGATCTGCTTGGGGGCCTGCGCGAGAAGGCTGCGCTAAAAGCCGAAGAGCAGGCGGCGCGTCGTCAAAATGAACCTGCCCTGGCTGCGACCCCGCCTGCAGAGTCTGCTGAAGTGGCCGAGGATCCGTTGCCGCGCGAGCGAGTCGTGCACAACATACCGGCGCCCGAGCCGGTGGTTAAGGAACCGGTGGAGGCAGCGGACGAACTGCCTGAAGAACTGGCCCTGCCCGGAGCGGCCGGGGAGTTTGTCGGCAACGGCGGCGCGGTAGAAACCGATGGCCATCTGAAGCCCAAGCCCAAGCGCAAACCCAAAAAGAAAAAGGGTCCCATTGCCATGCCCGGCATGGAACTGTTGACGCCATCTGGGCCGGAAACCCAACAAATATCAGAGATGGAACTGGACGCGGCCGCCGATACCCTCGAGTCGACCCTGCGCAGCTTTGGCGTGGAGGGCGAGGTCAAGGACGTGCGCCCCGGGCCAGTCGTGACGACCTACGAATACCAGCCCGGTCCCGGTATCCGGGTCAACCAGATCGTGCAGCGGACCGATGACCTGGCCTTGGCCATGCGGGCCCGTGCCATCCGCATGGAAGCGCCCATTCCCGGCAAGGCCGCCGTGGGTATTGAAATTCCCAACCCGACAGCGCGCATGGTGCGCCTGCGCGAAGTGATAGAAGCCACGGGACCCGAGCAGCGTGAGCCGTTGTCGGTTGTTCTGGGTAAGGACGTGGTGGGGCGCACGGTCACGGTGGACATTGCCTCGCTGCCCCATCTTTTGGTGGCCGGTTCGACAGGCAGTGGCAAATCCGTGTGTCTGAACGCGATCATTTGTAATCTGCTCATGCGCAACGATCCTTCGACCCTGCGCCTGTTGCTGATCGATCCGAAGATGTTGGAGATGAATGTCTACAACGGCATCCCGCATCTGTTGTTGCCGGTGGTCACAGACCCGCGCGAGGCGTTGAAAGCCATGCAGTGGCTGGTGGCCCAGATGGAGCACCGCTACCGCAACCTGGCCCAATGGTCGGTGCGCAATATCAAGCAGTACAACGACAAGGTCGAGGCCGGGCTGATCACCGACAAAGACGGTGAGACAGTCACAGAACCGATGCCGTACTTCCTGTGCGTGGTCGACGAGTTGGCTGACCTGATGATGCAGTTGGGCAACGATTTTGAAGGCCCCATCGCGCGCATTGCCCAGAAGGCCCGTGCCGTGGGTATTCATCTGATCCTGGCTACCCAGCGCCCCAGCGTCGATGTGCTGACCGGCGTGATCAAGGCCAACATTCCCTGCCGGATCGC
>DAOVTU010000397.1 GCA_030632925.1 Candidatus Krumholzibacteriia bacterium
GCCAGTTCGCGCTGGCTGTTGGGCGTGTACACCGTCACCACAAAGTAGTCGGCAAACTCGGCCGTCAGTACACGGCCCTCCATATCATGGTCGGCAATACCCAGGCCCGGAAACACGTTCAACGGTGCGTGCTTGCTGATGATTGCCGTGCCCGAATAGCCGCGCTTCTGGGCCGGATTCCAGGTCATCGTATAGCCCGGCAATTCCAGTTCGACCTGTTCGGGCAAGGCCCGCACTTCCTGCAGGCAGTACACGTCGGCCTGATCGGCCTGCACAAATTCCGCAAAGCCCTTTTTGATGCAGGCCCGCAAGCCGTTCACGTTCCAGGATACCAGTCGCATACCACTCCCGTTCGGGTCGGATGTTTCAAATGTTCAATTCAGAATGATCAGCGCACATAGCCCAGCGAACGCAATTGTTCACGGGTGGCTTCGTCCAATTCCACTTCACTGCGGCCGCCCGGTTGGTACACCGACAACTCCTGCTGCAACAGGGTGCGCAGGGCCTTGACGTCCGCCGGACGCGTGGCAAAAATATTGTCCTTTTGCAAGGGGTCAACCGCCAGGTCGTGCAGTTGGATCTCGCCGTCGCTGCCCAAAGTCAGGCGCACATCGCCCACCCGGATGGTGCGCAACGTACGCTCGATCAGGTCGCGGTCCAGGGCCGGGTTCAAGCGCTGCAACGATCCCACCAGATGGCTCTGGGGCCGGGCGTATTCCGCGACCAACGGCCGGCTGGTCGAAGTCGGCTCGCCCAGCAACGAGTGGCTGTGGAACGGCTCATCACCAGCCTTCACCTGGGCCAGTTGCCGCACCGTGGCGTATAAATCGCTCAGCAATACGGGATCGTCCCGCTCCCCGACTGGCAGGTAGCCAGGTGCCCGCACGATCAGCGGCACCGCCAACAGCGACTCGTGCAGGCTGAACTGGTGGTCCACCATTTCGTGATCGCCCAGGTTCTCACCGTGGTCCGAGCACACGATCAGGATCGTATTTTCTTCCAGGCCAAATTCCTTCAGCGAAGCGGTCACGCCGGACAACAAGTGATCCACCGAAGCCACATCGCCCCAGTACAGATCCCGCAAGCGCTCCCAATCCACATCTTCGTAGGCGTGCACACCGGCCTGGTACTCCATGCCCCACTGGCCGGTCACCTGCTCGTCGGCCTCTCTTCCGGCGGGGCGGTTGGCGGCGGGCGGGTCATAGGGCAAGTGGGCTTCCAGCAGGTTCACAAAGGCGAAGAATGGCTTTTCCTCATTCTGGGCCTTGATCCAGCGCCGGAAGAACGTGACCGATCCCCGACCACCCTGATCGCCACGCCAAGTGCCTGGGTCACCGGGCAGGCCACCCGAAACTGGAGATTCCTGGATCTTGGAAAACCCGCGCAGCAATCCGGTTGTACGGTCCGACAACCAGGGGTTGCTGTAGAAGGCGGCGGTGGCGTACCCATCGGCGGACAGCAGTTCGGCCAGGGTCTCCTTGTCGGCATCCAGCTTGGGATTCTGGTGGGTGCAGTGGTGGCCTGCCGACGCCAGGCCGGTGAACATCGAAGCATGGGAAGGCACGGTCCACGGGGCGTTGGCCCAGGCGTTGTTGAAGACGGTGCTTTCGGCGGCCAGGGCGCGCAGGTTCGGCCGGGCCGCGGGATCAAGCTGCTCGAGGTCATCGCGCACGGTGTCGAGCACCACCAGAACGATGTTGGGGCGGGGCTTTTGCTCACCACAGCCGGATGCCAGCCAAATGACGCCAACCAGCAGGATCAGCAGGTATTTCCGGTCGATAGTGCCCTGGGACATGCCCGCTTCTCCTTGAAGTTGCCATCTGCGCTTTGGGTCGGAGCAGAAGGTACAACACAATAAGGAGCGAAGCCAGTCTCAGGCCCGCACAAAAAGAAGCGGAGCAGCCAACAAGAGCTACTCCGCTTCAAAAACAAATTCCCCACCGGATTTACGTGCCTTCTTCGGCCCGGAAATTCAGGTCACCACTGGTGCCGCTCAAAGTCACCGTCAACACCCAGTCGCCGGCCTCGCCGGTGGCCGTGGCCATGCTGCCGTCTTCGCTCAGCGAACGGCTGTAGACCACAGCGCCGGTGGCATCCATGATGGTCAACATGGCCGAACCGCCGCTCACGGCGCTCGAATGATCCACCGCCGCAAAACTGCCGGCGTTGTTCCAGGTGTAGCTCAGGGTCCCGGTGTAGTTCTGCACCGCAGAAACCTGAAATTCAAAGGACTGCACGCCATTGATGATTTCCGGCTCGATGCCAGGGGCAACGGGATCCGAGTCACTGCAGCCGCCCAGGGCAAAAATCGTGCAAAATGCGACGATCACATAGATAACTGATAGGGGTTTGCGAGTATTCATCATTGTCTCCCGAATTTGAGTTCCGCACCCAAGCTCAACGTATGCAACAGCTTGGTCTTACAGGGGGCGAGGTTTACAAATGCCCCCGGTGAACTCTCGCAAAATCTATTCCGAATCCTTCCAGCCCGTGACCCGTCGTTCCTCGCGCAAGCAATACAAGGTCGGCACCGTAAACCGCGTGATCACTGCCACGACCATACCGCCAAACGAAGGTATGGCCATGGGAATCATGATGTCGGCTCCGCGACCGGTCAGCGTCAGGATCGGCAGCAGGGCCAGGATGGTCGTGGCGCTGGTCATCAGCGCCGGACGCACCCGGCGAGTGGCCGCCGCGATCGTAGCCTGGCGCACGGCTGCCCGGTCCTTCGGCTTGCGGTCGGCAAAGGTCAGGTCCATGTAAGTCGCCATCAACACGCCGTCGTCGGTTGCGATGCCAAACAGCGCCAGGAACCCCACCCAGATCGCCACACTCAAATTGATGGGATGGATGCTGAATAATTCCCGCAGCGGCACGCCCACCACGCTGAAGTCCAGGAACCAGGGTTGGCCATACAGCCACACCATGACAAACCCACCACTCCAGGCCACGAACACACCGGCAAAAACCATGGTCGTCGTCAGCACCGACTTGAACTGCAGGTACAGCACCAGGAAAATCAACAGCAGCGCCACCGGCAAAACCACAGCCAGTGTTTTTTCCGAACGCACCTGGTTCTCGAAGGCCCCGGCAAAAGTGTAGTTCACACCTTCGGGCAACTTCATGGCGCCGCTGTCGCGCAACCCGTCCAGGTGGCGCGCCGCCTTGTTTACGATATCCACTTCGGCCTCGGCAACGTCCTTGTCGAAGATCACGTAGCCGATCAGGAAGGTGTCCTCACTCTTGATCGTCATCGGCCCACGCACATACCGGATATCCACCAGGCTGCCCAGCGGCACATTCACTCCGTCGGCGCCAGTGACCAGGATGCGTTTGATTTCCTCCAGGTCATCGCGCCGCTCGCGGGCATAGCGCACCAACACCGGATAGCGTTCGCGACCTTCCACGGTAGTGGTGGCCTTAACACCCCCAACAGCCGACTGTATAACCGTTTGTACGTTGTCGACAGTCAACCCATGGCGCGCAATCTCCTCACGCTTGATGACCAGTTCCAGGTACGGCTTGCCCACCACGCGGTCGGCAATTACGGTCGCCGCATTGATGCCCGGCACATCCTTCAAATGTTTTTCAATGGTCAGGGCCGCCTCTTCGATGGCCTCGAGACTGGGGCCCTTGACCTTCACGCCCATGGGCGCGCGCATCCCGCTTTGCAACATCACCAAACGAGTGGCGATAGGCTGTAATTTTGGTGCCGAAGTCGTGCCCGGGATTTTCGCCACGCGCACGATCTCCTGCCAGATGTCGTCTTCGGATCGGATCTCGTCGCGCCACTGCCGGAAGAACCGGCCGCGGTTGTCGGGAATCAAGGCGCCATTGCCATCCCGTGCGAAGGCGTTCTGACCGCGATCAAACTTGTACCGTTGCCGATGCCCCGCCTCATTCAGGCGGTACTCCGATTTGTAATTGACGACCGTCTCGACCATGGAAATGGGCGCCGGATCCAAGGCGGTTTTGGCCCGGCCCAACTTGCCCACCACTTGCTCCACTTCGGGAATCGTGGCGATGGCCATGTCGATTTTCGACAACACGTCGCCCGCCTCACCGATCGAGGCGTGA
>DAOVTU010000372.1 GCA_030632925.1 Candidatus Krumholzibacteriia bacterium
CGATGCGGTCAACGGTGATGGCGTGACCCAGTACAGTTACAAGGTTTGGGACAGCACGCTGACCGAACCTGCAGCCTGGGATTTCCAGGTTGTGCAGCAAAGCGAATTCGCCCTGCGTCAAGGTGGCGCCGTTCTGCTGGCCCATCATGTCGATGTGACCTTCGGTGATGTCTCGGTGGTGAGTCTGGATGCTCCGGCCGCTGCTGGCGATGAATTGCCGACTCGTTTTGCCTTGAACGACAACTATCCCAACCCGTTCAACCCCGTGACGCGGATCTCTTTCGAGATCCCGAGCGATGGTCGGGTCCAGTTGGCTGTCTTTGACATGCGGGGCCGCCACGTGACGACCCTGTTGTCTGAAGATTTGCCGGCCGGTGCGCACGCCGTGTTCTGGGATGGTAAGGATTCAGCGGGCCAGAGTGCGGCCAGTGGGCAGTACTTCTACCGCCTCGATGCGGGCGGCAAGACAGCAGTGAACAAGATGATGCTGTTGAAGTAGACGCTTTGAAATCGTTGAGAGATTCGAGTGCAGTCGCCGTACCCCAGTGGTGCGGCGACTGCTTTTTTAGCGATACAAGGCTTTGACGCCGCCCCACGAACTTGATTCAGTAGCCACCTGACCCTCGGCCAATATCTCGTCGATTTTCCCGGTGATCGCATTCAAATCAAACCCGATCGAGGCATACCGGATCGTCATGTCCGGCCCCAATACCACGTTGTACGGAATATTCAGTGATCCTGGAAACTCCAGAAACAGGTTCCAGTCCGGCGCCAGCCAAATCTTGTACGTCACCCCCAGGGCATCGGACCAGCCCTGCACCGTGGAAAGGGGCTCCTGGATGTCCACTGCAATCACGGTCACGTTCTGTCCCTGATAGGCCAGCCAGATGTCGTTCTCCAGGTGGGCGGCCTCTTCATTGCAACCGATACACCAGGTGGCGAAAAAATTCAGCACCACGATGCCACCCAGATGCTCGTGCAGGCTGGGGTTGCCGCCCTCAAGGTCGGGCAAACTGAAATCGTCGACCACATCACCGATGACATAGGCGCCGGCAGTTCCGGTTCCCACCACCAGCAGGACCACGGTCAGGGCAATCAGATTCTTCATCGGAACACTCCTTCAAAGGCGCGCGGTCAGCGCACCAGGGTCACTTTGCCTGTGGTGGAACGGCCGCCGGTTCTCACCCTTACCAGATACAACCCGGTGGGCATGGCCTGGCCGTTGTCGTTGGTGCCATCCCAGAGCACGCTGCCATCTCCGGCGGCGTAACTTTCGTTGACCAGCAGGCGCCGCACAAGCCGACCGCGGGGGTCGTGGATGTCCAGGCTGACGAGGCCAGCGCGGGGCAACGAGAACGTGATCATCGTGCGCGGATTGAACGGGTTGGGATGCGAACTCACCCGCAGCGGTTGCAGCTGTGGCGTGTCGTCCACGGGGGCCGGATTTGCCAACAGGTGGTCAATGACCGCGACCATGGCTTCGGGATCGTATTCCGTGTTGAAGTAGGCGACCCGACCTTCCTGGTCGATCACGTAGTCCAGCGGATAGGGCGAAGTTGCGCCCGGTTGCCGGTAAAGGTTGTAGGCCGTCGTGGCGCCAGGCAGAATGGGGAAACTGACCTGAAAAGCGCTGTTGAACACTTCAAGATCTGCAATGCTTTCGCCGCCGGAAGACAAGCCAAAGACTGATACGTCGTTCACGCTGTACTGCTGCCGAATTGCCGCTTCGATGTCCGAAAACTCCGGACCACAGACTGGTCACCAGTTGGCGAAAAACGCCATCACCACGATCCTGCCTTTTTGGTCTGCCAGTTGGTGGAACACGCCGTCCATGTCGAGGTGGGTCCAATTGGGCGCCGGGTTGCCAATGTCCAGCCAGATGGGATCATCGTCGGCCGAGATGGGGAAGGTGATCTGGGCTTCGTCGGAGTCATCGGAATCGATCCGGATGAATGTCGACTCGAAGCCTGCCGTCAGGTGGTTGAAGCGGATCGTGATGTCCACCGCCCCACCGGCCGGGATGACAAAGGGACCAGGGGTGAGGATCTGAAAATTCGCGCCGAAGTCCTGCACGCTTGTCACGTTGATGGGGGCGTTGCCGGTATTGCTCAGGGCGAAGGTGGTGTCGACCACCGAGCCCACGGTGACAAAGCCCAGGTCGATGCTTTCGACGGGCACATGGATGTCGCCGCGGGTTGAAGGGCCGGTGCTGTACAGCCGCAGGCGCGACCAGTCGGCCACGACAACGAGGTCGGGCCGCGCATCCAGGCCCATGGCGCGCACCGGGGTGTCTTCGCCACCAACGAGCACCGGCGCGGCGGGGTTGCTGAGGTCGAAGACTTCGACATCGTCCCAATCGGCCACATAGACCAGATTGCCGGCGATGGCCGCGGTGATGGCCAGGCCCGAGGTGTTGATGGTGCTGACCAGTAGGGGAGCTGCCGGGTTGGTCAGGTCGTAGATGTCCAGGCCGGCGCTGCCGACGCTGACCACGGCGGTGGTCCCGTCGATGGCCACGTCAACGGCCGAGCCGGATGCCGGCACACTGGTGACGTGCACGGGCAGGGCCGGATTGGTGATGTCAATCACGCCCAGGCCACCGAGCCCGTCGGCGACGTAGGCATAGTTGCCGGACAACTCGACATCCCACGCATTGGTCAGGGTTTTGACCTGGGAGCTGACTGTCGGCAGGGTAGGGGTGGTGATGTCCACGATCTCGAGGCCATCACCGTGACAGCACGCAAAAATGTAGCCGCCCTGCATGGCGGCTCCTTCGTATGATTGTCCAGCGGTGCCGTGGAAAGACAGGACGCTGGGGACGGCGGGAATGCTCACATCGATGATTGTCAGCAGGTCGCCCCGACCACCGCCGCAGGCCACGTTGCCGTCGACGGCACCGCGGTAGAAACGGTTGTAGGGGTGGCCGATGGGTTCGTAGCGCCCCAGTTCCAACGGTGCCTGGGGATTGGAGATGTCGAATATGGCCAGGCCGCCAACGCCGAAGACATAGGCCCGGTTGCCAACCATTTCGACATCCTGCAATTCGGCGAACCAGGGAGGGGAGTATTGGCCGATGTCTTCGAGCAGATCATCCTGGCCCAGGGGGATGCCGGTGGCTGCGGCGGGCAGAACGAAAGAGAGGTTGGCGGCGACGATAAGAAATATTGATAGCAGGGATGTGCGCCTGAGCGACGGAGTCCAGCCCATGATTTTCCTTCCGATTGATACCGATGACGGTCTTTTAGGGAGTATAGGAAGGAATGGGGAGCCTGCCAGAGGAGCACAGCCAAAGCGAATGGCAGGATCAGCTGAGTCGTTGGCGCACCGCTGCGGCCCACTTCAGGCGGGTCGGTTGGTGAATGATGGGCAAGACGACAATAAAGGAGGCAGCCAAGGTGCCTTTGAGGAGAACGTCAGCAAAGAGAGGCCGCCGTTCACCGAGGACAGAAATGAGTTTGCCGTCTTTCCATGAGCCGAGGAATGATTGCTCGAGCCCACCCTGAATCCAGGGCAGGAATTGACCATCGATAAATCCGAAGGCCGAAGTGGATGACGGATCCCAGTTGGCCAGCCAGTAAAAAATCCCGCCGGCGGTGAGCGCCATGATGGACAGGGCTTTGTACTCGAGTTTGAGGGGATACTTCTTCTGGGAATAATGGAACATGATGATGTTGGATATGAGGCCTGTGACAGCTGCCGAAAAAGCAGCGCCAAAAAGACCCCAGGTGGAGATAAAGAGCCAGGACAGGCCTATCTTGAAGGCAGCCATCGTGGTGCGCACCTTCGAGATGGTGGCGGTGTCCTTGGCATAGGCCAAACCAAATATGAGGTGGCGGGAAGCACCCATCAGGACAACTGTCAGGATCTCCACGCGGGCCAGACGGTAGGCAATATGAAACTCGGGGGGTGTCAGGATTTCCAGGACAGGCTTGATGACAACGGCCATGATCAGGCCGACCCAGGTCAGGATGAATATGAAATAGGTGAACATGCGCGCTATGGTTTGTGGGGCACCGGGGTCGTCAGCAATTTCGAAACGGCGCGTTTCCCAGGAGCGCATGAACGGCTTGGTCACCAACAGGGAAATGAGAACAGGAAACTTGTACCCGATCTCCATGATACCCACGGCCTCGAAGCTGATCAGGGCTTTGGCCAATAGGCGTTCAACCTGGCGACCCACCCACGAGGCCAGCGAACCGGGGATCAAGGGCAACAGGAAACCGCGAATTGTGCGGGCAATTTTGGGGTCGAATTCCCGCCCGCAACCCCGGAACGCGATTCCGACGAA
>DAOVTU010000273.1 GCA_030632925.1 Candidatus Krumholzibacteriia bacterium
AGATACTGGAAGACGGCCTCGAGGCTGTCGTCCAAAGTGAGGATTTCGTCTACCGACAGGTCGTTTTCCAGGATCCAACCCGGCAGGGCGCGATAGAAGGCCAACGCATGATCCGTGCGCACGACCAGGCGCGCCTCGGATTCCACTTCCACGCCCAGGACATGGTCCTGGCCCACCAGGAACCCGGCCAGATGCCGCACATTGTCTGAAACCAGTGCCACTGTCGTCGGGTGCTCGGGCATCTTGTCACGAATTTCGGTGATGCTGCCTTCGGCCAGTACCTTGCCCCGGTCAATGAGAATGATCTGACTGGTCATCGACTCGACCTCGGCCAGGATGTGGCTGGAGACCAGCACCGTGCGCCCGGCGGCGCCCAGTTCCTGCACCAGGTCGATGCTCTGCTTGCGGCTGACGGGGTCCATGCCATTGAGAGGTTCATCCAGGAAGATGACATCCGGATCGTGGGCCAGGGCCTGGGCCAGTTTCATTTTCTGGCGCATGCCTTTGGAATAGCCGCCCATGCGGCGGCCCGCCGCGGCCGTCAGTTCGAAGCGCTCCAACCAGTAGTCCACCCGGCGGTTCACTTCGGATTTTTCGAATTCCATCAACCGCAGCATCAGGGACAGGAACTCGCGTCCGGTCATCCAGCTGGGCAGGGCGTCGCTTTCAGGACAGAAACCGACCCGGCGGTACCAGCCCACATCCTGGCGCAATTTGCGGCCAAAAACGCGCACCGTGCCGTGGCTGGGTTCGATCATCCCGGCGAGCATCTTGAACAGGGTGGATTTGCCGGCCCCGTTGGCGCCCAGCAGGCCCACCACGCCGGTGCCCACGTTCAAGGTGCAGTTGTTGACGGCAATAACTTCGCCGAACCATTTGCCCACATGATCGGCTGAGATGCGGGCCGATTTGTTGCTCACGCCGGCGCCCATCATGAGACCACCTCCACCGGACGGATCTGCTTGCGCAGGACCAGCACCGCGGCAAAGGTCCAGGCCAGCAAAACGACCAGACTGACCCAGGGCGACACATCCAAACGTGGCCCGGAAGAGAACAGCCCGGCTGCGGCGTTGTGGTAGTTGCCCAGGAAATTGAGGGCTTCAAATGCGTCGTTTTGGAGCAGGCTCTTGCCGATCGTGCCAATTGTTTCGGTTCCCATCACCATGATCGTCCACCACACCATCACAAAAACGGAGCGTTTGCCGAGGGAAGAGAAAGCCAACAGGACCAGGCTGATGCTCGCGCCGGAGATCAACCAATAGACGGTCGCCCGCAGCGGGATCAGAAACAGCAGTTCCAAGCCCGAGGCATCCGGAGCAATGTTGTAGGCGTACAGGCAAAGGCCGTAGACTGGGAACAGCGTCACCATGGCGTAGAAGAACATGATGATCGCCGCCTTGCCGCCGATGTACGACGCCAACCCCAGCGGGCGGGAGAAATACAGGGACAAACCGTTGTCCCGGCGGTCGGTCGAAATCAGGCCCGCACCGACGATGGCCAGCAGCACAAAGACAAAGAAGCGCTGTACCTCCATGAAGGATAGAAATCCGGCGGCATCGATACTCGCATAGTTGCCAACCAGTAATTCGGCTATGTCGCCAGCCTGAAGTTTGAAGTAGATCATGACGGCCTTGATGATGGCCGGAATCCAGGCCGCCAGCGTCAGCACCAACAGCCAGCGCTTCTTCAAAGGCTCGGCGATGCCACGTTTGGCAATGACCCACCAGGCCGGATAGGCCCGGCCGCCGGTGGGTTCCCAATGGGTGTATCCGCGATCATAAACGGGCATCGTTTAGGCCTCCACCATGCGGTAAAATTCTTCAGCCAGCGTCACCGGTCGGCGGCGCAGGCGGCGTAGTGCGTAATCGGTATTCGTAGCGACTCCCAGGATGGCCTTGACGCCAGCTCCGGTGTCGAATCCGGAGTCGGTGGCAGCTCCACTGACGGTTGTCAGATCCAGAGTCACCAACATCAGGCGTTTGTCCCGGGTCACCTCGGCCCCCAGGGCATTCAATCCGGCCAGGAAGGCCTCGTCGTTGCCAAAGCCTTCGACCTCGAAGACCTGGCGCGGCTCACGGGCACCGGCATCCACATGCTGCTGGGTCATCAACACGCCGTCGCGCAGAACCAGGATTTCCTGACAGACGGACTCCACGTCGGCCAACAAATGGGTCGAGAGAATCACGCCGAGGCCTTTGTTCTTGGCCAGGTCCTTGATGAGTTCCAGGATGGAAATGCGGCCGCGAGGGTCCAAACCACTGGTGGGCTCGTCCAAAAACACCCATTCCGGGTCGTGAACCAAAGCCTGGGCCAGCTTCAGGCGCTGTTTCATGCCCTGGCTGTATTTGTCACAGGGGCGGTAGCGTTCGTCACCGAGGCCCACATAGTGCAGCACCTCATGGGCCCTTTGCATGGCGTCGCGGGCGGGCATGCCGGACAGTTCGCCCATATAGGCCACCACCGCCACACCGCTCATATCCGGGATGATACCGCCGGTTTCGGGCATCCAGCCCAGTCCAGTGCGGGCAATGCGCGCGCGGTTGGCCATGTCCCAGCCCAAAACCGAAACCTGGCCGGATTTGAGGGGCACCTGGCCCAACAGGCAGCGCAGAAGAGTGGTTTTGCCGGATCCATTGGGTCCCAGCAGGCCCACCGCGCCCTTGTCGAGGTGGAAATCCACCCCTTTCAGCACCGGGTCTTTTGCATAGGCAAAGTCCAGATTCGACACCGTGATGCCGAAATCCGTGCCATTTTCACTACGGTTGACTTTGATAACAAGCCCTTCCACTTTGGGAGAAATCAGAATTTGCCCATAACGATTCCGGCTCTCGATTGTTTCAGCCGCCTCGGGTTTTGGGAAGAATTATTTCCCTCCGCGCGGCCCCACCCAGGCCATTGAGCATGGCCTCCAGCCTTGGAGGATGTGATGTCCGCTTCGAAAACCCGCCACTGGATTCAGACTGCTGAATCAGTCACCGCCGGCCACGCCGACAAGATTTGCGACCTCATCGCCGACGACATCCTCGACGCCGTGCTGACCGAAGACCGCTACGCGCGGGTCTCCTGTGAAGTGATGGCCACCACCGGGATGGTCATTGTCACGGGCCAGATCACCACCAAATGCTACCTGGATATTTCCAGTATCGTCAGACGCACCTTGCAGGCTGTTGGTTACAACGACCCCACCACCGGCTTTGATCACCAGAGCTGCGCCGTGCTCGTCATGCTCGAAGAGCAATCCGGCGACGTGGCCCTTGGCGTGGACCGCAAGGGTGCCGGCGACCAGGGGGTTTGCGTGGGTTATGCCACCGACGAAGGCCGCAGCCTGCCGGTGGACACCCATTATATGCCCGTTCCGGCCTTTCTGGCCAACCGTCTGGCTGAGCAACTGGCCAACGTGCGGGTCGCTGGCAAACTGCCCGACCTCTATCCAGACGGAAAGGTGCAGGTTTCGGTTCGGTACAAAAATGACAAACCTGTCGCCCTGGCCTCGGTTGTGGTCTCGGCCCACCACCGGGCAGAGGCCGATCTGGCCAAGCTGCGCAAGGATTTGAAGCGGTTGGTCATCAAGCCGGTGTTGGGCAAAACCGGCCTCCTGGAAAAAGACACCAACGTGATGATCAACCCTGTGGGCACCTTCAGCGAAGGCGGGCCGCGGGCCGACGCCGGCCTGACCGGACGCAAGCAGACTGTCGATTGTTATGGCCCGGCCTGTGGCCACGGCGGTTCGGCCTTCAGCGGCAAGGACGCCACCAAACCTGATCGCAGTGGCAGCTATGGTACCCGTTGGGCGGCCAAGAATGTGGTTGCCGCCGGGTTGGCCAAGCGCTGCGCCATCGAAGTCGCCTATGTGATAGGCATGGCTGATCCTCTGTCCGTCAGCGTGGACACCTTCGGCACTGGAAAATTGAGCGATGATCAGCTGACCAAAATTGTGCAGCGCGAGTTTGATCTTTCGCCGGCCGGCATCATTGAGAGCCTTGATTTGCGGCGCCCCATTTATGGAGCGACAGCCGTATATGGCCACTTTGGCCGGGCTCTGCCGGAGTTCTCCTGGGAAGCCCTCGACAAGGTGGCGGACTTGAAGAAGCACCTGCCACGACCAGTCAAGGCCGTAGCCAAAAGACCAAAGGAGCCCGCGGATGAGCACCAAGAAGAACGATCCGGGCTTTGCCACACTCTGCATCCATGGCAAGAAGCACCTGGACAAGCACGAGGGTGAGAAACCCATCCGGGCGGTGAGTACGCCCATTTTCCAGAGCTCGACTTTTGCTTTTGAAAACGCGGAACATGGCGCGGCAGTCTTCCGGGGCGAGGACTCCAGTTATGTGTACACGCGCCTGGGCAACCCGACCCAATCGGCGCTGGAAACCGAGATGGCGTATCTCGAAAAGGGCGAAGCGGCCCTGGCTTTGTCCAGCGGCATGGCGGCGGCTTTTACTGCGGTGTTGAATTGTTGCGAAGCCGGCGACCACATCGTTTCGGGCGATACGTTGTACGGTGGTACGCACCAGTTGTTCACCCAGACGTTGCCCAAGCTGGGCATCACCGTGACCGAGGTGCAGGCCGACGACCCGCAGAACTTTGCCGATGCCATCCAAAAAAATACGAAGCTGATCTATATCGAGACGCCGGCCAACCCGACTCTGGTGCTGACCGACATCGCCGCCGTGGTGGAGATTGCCCACGCCCAGGACATCCTGGTGATGGTGGACAATACTTTCTGCACGCCCTATCTGCAGAACCCGCTGGAACTGGGTGCGGACATCGTGATGCACTCGGCGACCAAGTACATCGGTGGCCATGGCGACACCGTGGCCGGCATCCTGGTCGGCAAGCAGGACTGGATCATGAAGGCGCGGATGGAAATCCTGCGGGATGTGGGCGGTTGCATCAGCCCCTTCAACGCCTGGCTGCTGTTGCGCGGTCTCAAGACCCTGCCGGTGCGCATGGACCGCCACATGAGCAATGCCATGGAAATGGCCCAGTTTCTCAGCTACCACCCCAAGGTGGATCAGGTGATCTATCCGGGGTTAAAAACCCACCCGCAGTATGCGTTGGCCGAGCGCCAGCAACGCGGGTTTGGCGGCATGATCAGTTTCATGGTCAAGGGTGGTCGCGAAGGCGGACGCACGGTCATGGACAACGTGAAGCTGTGCACCCTGGCCGTCAGCCTCGGTGATGTCGATACATTGATCGAGCATCCGGCGACCATGACCCACTCCACCTACAGCGAGGACGAGTTGGTCACCGTCGGCATCGATCCGGCCATGGTGCGGCTGTCGGTGGGACTGGAAAACGTGGAAGACATCA
>DAOVTU010000053.1 GCA_030632925.1 Candidatus Krumholzibacteriia bacterium
CGAACCGTCTTTCTGCTCTCGGAGGTCGAGGGATTGAAATACGAAAAGATCGCTGAAGTCCTCGACATCAGCGCCGGTACGGTCGCTTCGCGAAAATTCAATGCTGTCCGCGCCCTGCGCGGCGAACTGGAGAGGTTGGGCCATGCGTTGCCCTGAAGTCCGACACGCAATGCGCCAATTCATCGACGGCCGGGTCGATTCCGAGACCCGCAAACAGGTGGGCCAGCACCTCATCAGGTGTGAGGAGTGTTCGCGCCTGATCGAGGATGAAAAAAATTGGGACGATGCCGTGCTGGCCCTGCTGGAACACGAAGCACCGGACGACTTGAGAGCGCAAATTCTGAGTGATGCCGGTGTTGACCCGACCACCGCCAAGGTGGACGGCGGCCGGGCCGACCTGAACCGGATGAGTTGGCGCACCAAACTGGGCATCCTGCGTTGGGCAGCCACCCGCGACAACTCGCTGCGGATGTGGCTGGAAACGGCAGCGCTGGTGGCCGGCGTGGCACTGGTTGTCCATTTCTCGCCGCGCCTGTTTTCCCCTCACAACAAAGAAGCATTCAATCAGCAGGGCCCGGTGACCGTCATCGTGGACGGCCAGGTGCTGAACCCTGACATGCCTTTGGCCCCAGGCACTCTGTCTCTGGCCGGACGACTTTATTAGGAGGGTGACCATGAATTTCCCCAGGATTAAAATAGCATTGCTGATGTTGGTGACTTCCTGTTTGGGGTTCGGTTCGACCTTGGCAGCCGAAACGGTCCAGGTCGTGCTCAAGGGACAGATCGAACCCATCACCGGCTATTTGCGCGAAGTCAGCCAGTCCCGTTTCATGCTGCAAAGCGAAGGAAAATTCTACCAGTTCGGGGCCGACGAATTGGTGAGCGTTGATGGCAACAAATTGCCGGACGCCATGGATCTCAGCCAGGGCCGCCTCATTGAAGTTTTTATGTATGAAAAAATTCTGCCCAATGGCGACGTTGAAGTCTGGAGTAATCTGGATGTGGAAAACACCGGCTTGGGCCTGATCGATTCAGTCGAATGGGGTGCAGCGGAATGGGAAGTGGAGAACGGGTATTCCTACGGCATCTATGACCAGTTCGGCACCAGTTTGCCGGTGGACATTTCCCCGCGAGACAACGGCACATTCCGTATATCGGTGCAGTTGCCGGTGCCAGTAGCACCCATGGAAACGGTTCGCCTGAACCTGAAGACCATCCGGCGGCAGGTGGCGCAGGAGACCGGTGACCAGGGCTGGACCTACAAGTTCAACGTCGATTTCCCCGAAGACCGGTTTTTCGTACGGAAGATCGAGTTTCCTGCCGGTTCGGAAGTTGAAGTGCCCTCAGGTTGGTGGCACAACGAAGTCGACGGACGGATTTTCCTGCACTCGTATTTTTACTACCCGGCCCACACGGTGGTGCCGCAGGTGATCAACTACCGGTTGCCCTGACCTGGGCAACACATACAAGATCTCAATATCATACTAAACATAAGGGGGTTGTACTCAAATGAGTTATGACTGCCGACACGTACAATTCATCATGATTTTGTGATAAAGGCCCCTTCAATCTGACCGAAGACTATCAGGCAATTGGTGCGGGGGTTGCCCAATGTGGGCTTGTCCAATTTTCAATCTCCGCTGAATAGACGGACCATCATACTGCGAGGAAGGCCAATAAAGTCTGGATTCAGAGGCTTATTGGTATGGTGAATGGATTGTTGAAGCTGCAGATATTAACGGCCCAACGGGTTGCGTCTGCCATCCTGGTCAGTCTCAGCCTGCTCAGTGGCCAGGCCTTTGCCGCCGATTATGTCGTGACTAATTCGGCTGACTCGGGTGCCGGTTCGCTGCCGGATGCTGTCGCCTTCGCTAATTTGAATCCTGGCACGAATATCGTTTTTAATATCCCCGATACTGACCCGGACTACCAATCACTCAGTGGAATTAATTGGTGGCGGATCCAGCTTAAGGATCCATTACCGACCATCACCGCCGACGGTACTACCATTGATGGAGCCACCCAAACTGCCTACGGGGGCGACCTCAATCCACTGGGACCCGAAATTGAGTTAGATGGGGAAAGAGCCGGAACCACTGATGGGTTTCTGATTCAAAGCGCCAATAACGTCATCAATGACCTCATCATCGATGATTTTGACGCAAATGCCATGGCCGCCATTCGTTTTGATGGTGCCGGGGCCACAGGTAATACGGTGACGGGTTGCAATATTGGGGTTGGCTCAACCGGGTCTTCGATCATTCCCAATACTTTCGGGATCTATATCACAGCCGACGCTACGGACAACCAGATTGGTGGAACGAATGCCGGTGAAGGGAATGTAATCTCCAACAATCTGGACACCGGTATCTTTGTCATGGCAGCCAACACAACCATTCAGGGGAACATCATCGGGCTTGACCCCGGGGGTACCCTGACACGAAGCAATGGCAGTGACGGAATTACCCTATGGCAAACAACCGGTGCCCTAATAGGAGGTACCGACGCTGGTGCACGCAACATAATCGCCGCCAGTAACGATGCGGGCAATAATTCCGACGGTATTTGGATCAATGGAGGTAGTTCTCATACCATCCAAGGCAACCACATCGGTATCGATATCAATGGAGGGTCAGAGCCCAATTACAATGCAGGTGTGTATGTAGGAGGCAGTTCTGACAACCTCATTGGGGGTACCGCTGCGGGTGCTGGAAATATTATTGCCAACAATGGAAATTTTGGAATTGTTCTTTCAAGCACAGCCGTGAACAACTCAATTCTAGGAAACTCCATCTACAATTCCGGAGGATTAGGAATTGATCTGGATGAAGATGGAGTGACTGCCAATGATTTGGGTGACGGAGATACGGGCACAAACAATGGGCAGAACTTCCCGGTCCTCACTACGGCAGGGACCAATGCTTCGAGCCAAGTAACTGTTGAAGGCACCCTCAACAGCACCGCCAGCACGACCTTCAGACTCGAGTTCTTTGCCAATACTGCCGAGGACCCTACCGGCTACGGTGAAGGGGAAACCTATCTGGGCACAACCGAAGTGACCACTGATGGGAGTGGTGACGCCAACTTTGTCGCCCCCCTGTCGGCCAATGTTGCGGTGGGCGCGCACATCACCGCAACGGCCACGGACCCGTCCGGCAATACCTCCGAATTTGCCGCGACTTATGCCGCTACAGTGGCGCCAAACTCCAGCCCAACGATCACCTCCAACGGCGGCGGAGCTGCAGCCGCGATCGACATGTCTGAAAATGCTATCACTGTCACCACGGCAACTGCCACCGACCCCGACTCCGGGGACATCCTGACTTTTAGTCTTTCCGGTGGGGCCGACATCACCGAGTTCAGCATCACCAGCGCCGGCGAGTTGACCTTCAACAGTGCCCCCGACTACGAATCGCCAACGGACACCGGCACCGACAATGTGTACGAAGTATCCGTCCAGGTTGACGACGGCAACGGCGGCACCGATACGCAGGCTGTCTCCATCACGGTGAACAATGTCTCGCCGACGACCATCAGCGTAACTGGGACCACCACCAGCAATGCCGGGGATGCCTACACCCTCAACCTCAGCACCAACGAGGACGTCCTCGGTTGGACCATCAACTGGGGCGACGGCAGCATTTCAAGCCTGGCTGGAGCCCAGACCAGCACCACGCACACTTATGCCAATGCCGGCTTCACCCACCATATTCTGGCTTCCGTGAGCGATTCTGACGGCAACTGGTCTGAAAACGAACTCATCGTACCGGGGTTCACCTCTGGCACCATCCATCGCCACGCGGCCAATACCGGCGCCCACCAGGAAGTCATCGACACGTTCGGCGCCGTTTTCGCCGCCACTTTCGGACCAGATGGAAACCTCTACGTCACCGGTTTTTCGACCCATGAAGTCAAGCGCTACGACCCGGCGACTTGGAACCTGATCGACACCTTTGTTACGGCCGGAGACGGTGGGCTAGACGGGCCAACGGATCTTGCCTTCGGGCCGGACGGCAACCTCTACGTCGCGAGCCACTACACCGACAGTGTGCTGCGCTTCGACGGCAGCACCGGCAACTTCGTCGACGAATTCATACCTACCGGCACCGAAGGTCTGAACGGCATGGCGGGAATTTGTTTCGGGCCGAACGCTAATTTATACATCGTGGACTATTTCGGTGACCGAATCCTAGAATTTAATGGAGCGACCGGAGCCTTCATAGGTGTTTTCGTAGACACCGGTATCGACACACCTGAAGGAATCGCTTTCGGACCGGACGGGAATTTTTATCTGGCCAATCACGGCAGCGTGGCAGAAGTGCGTCGCTACAACGGCAGCACCGGCGTTTTCATTGACAGCTTTGTCACCGATGGTTCGGGATCGATCACCGACCCCAACGGACTGACCTTCGGGCCCGATGGCCATCTCTACGTTTCGAGTGGCGGTCTGGACCCCGATGCGGACGACGCCGTTTTCCGCTACGACGGCACCACGGGCGCCTTCCTGGACATGTTCACCAGTACCGCCAGCGGTGGTGTGGATCGGCCACGCCTCATGGCCTTCGTCCCGGGACACAGCGTGACGATCACCGGAACGGCCGCCATCTCGGGCCTTGTTTTTGAGGACACAGATTTTGCCGGAACCGCTACCGGCTGGGACACCGGCGTCGCGGATGTTGCCCAGGCCAATGTTGATATTGAGCTCTACGACGCGAACAACGGCGACTCGTACGTCGCTTCGGCGACCACCGATGGGACCGGTGCCTTCACCTTCACCGGTGTGGCAAGCGGCACCTACAAGGTACGTGTGCGCACAGCAACCATGGGCGATGCGGACTCACTCCCATACGGCGGCCTGAACGCCTCGGTGCCCGCAACCTGGCCCTATCCCCTGGCGGAAATGACCTGGGCCCACAGCAGCGAACTGATCGGTGGTCAGGACCCCCTGGTTGACGATACCAGCACTGGCGACAACGCCGGTCCCGGCGACACCTGGGTTCAGGTGAGCATCAGTGGCTCGGATGTGACCGGGATCAACTTCGGGTTCTGTTACGACCTGATCGTCAGTGAGATTGATGATACCAACGCCGACAGCGTACGCAGCACCCAAGGCTGTTTCCGGCAGTTCATCAAAAACTCCAATGCCATCGTAGGAACCAACAAGAGCTGGTTCCAGATTGGCTTGCCATGATGTCCATGAACTGTATGACACCCATAAGCCGACGGATCAGAATCAGACCGCGACCGAATCGTGGAATTCTTGCCGCTATGGGTTTGCTGTGTGGGCTGGCGTTCTGCGTCACCGCTCAGGCGGCTGTTCATACGATCCAGCCCGTCAGTGTCCTTCCTGCCCTCACCGACCCCGTCGATATTGACGGCACTACGTCACCCGATTATGCCGGCACACCCGTAATCGTACTGGATGGTAGTCTCGCCGGGGCAGACATCGATGGTCTGACTATCGAGGGTGGTTCATCGACGATCAGCGGTTTTGTGATCCAGAATTTTACCAGGGACGGGATCCGGCTTGATCTGCTGGGCGGCAACACCGTCACCGGCAACTATATCGGCACCGACCCCACCGGCACGCTGGACACAGGTAACGGCAGCCATGGGATCCAGATCTACTTCAATTCCACCGGCAACACCATCGGCGGAACAAATGCGTCGGATCGAAACATCCTTTCCGGAAACGGTGCCTCCGGTGTCGTTGCCTACTGGTCGAACGACAATAATATCCTGGGTAATTACATCGGCACCAATGCTGCGGGAGACGCAGCGCTCAGCAATGGAACCGCCGGTGTCATCGCCTATAACTGCACGGGCAACACCATCGGCGGGACGGTCCCAGGGTCCGGCAACGTTATCTCAGGAAATATCGGCAATGGGATCGATCTCAATACGAGCCCCAACAGCACCACGGTTCAGGGCAACTGGATCGGGACAGACGCTACCGGCACGGTCGACCTGGGCAACACAGAACACGGTATCTATGGGTCGGGCGGCAGCATCCAGATCGGCGGCACGGCGGCGGGTGCGGGAAATCTGATCAGCGGCAACAACCGAGATGGGATCTACTTTCAGGGCCACGACAGTTTCATTGAGGGCAACTTCATCGGCACCGACGCCGCCGGCACCGGCAGCCTTCCGAACTCTTGGAACGGAATCCGCATTGAGGGAACCAGCACCACAGATAATTCAATCGGAGGAACCGCAGCGGGAGCGGGGAATGTCATCGCGTTCAATCTCCAGCGAGGCATAGGCATCGTTGGTGATTCAGCCGACCGCAACGAGATTCTCGGCAACTCAATCCACACCAACGCCATGATGGGTATCGACCTGGCCTATGACGGACTGGTGTCGCCGAATGATCAGGACGACGCGGATACCGGCGCCAACGAGCTGCAAAACTTTCCAGTGCTGGCCTCAGCGCTAACCGACGGCAGCACCATTGTTTCTGTTTCAGGGTCACTCAACAGCGTGGCCAGCGCAACCTATCGGGTCGAATTTTTTAACAACACAACCGCCGATGGCACGGGCAATGGAGAAGGCGAAACCTATCTCGGTTTCATGGACGTCACTACAGATGCGGGTGGCGACGCCACTTTCACCACATCTTTCGCGGCCGCCGTTGCACTTGGCGAATTCGTCTCGGCCACGGCCACCGACCCCAATGGCAATACTTCCGAATTCGCGCTGAATGTTACCGCCGCAGACCCTGGCCCCGTTGTGGTGACCACCACCAGCGATGTGCTGGATGGGACGGTCACCTCCATCGCGGCCTTGATTCTGGCACCTGGTGCCGATGGTGTTGTCTCCTTGCGTGAAGCCATCACCGCCTGTAATAACACGGCCAACGGTGCTGGTGCTGACGAGATCACATTTGCAATTCCAGCCGACGACGCAGCTCACTCCTACTACACCGACGACAGCACCGGTGGACAAATCACCCTGGGTAACATCGCCATAACCACCGAATCCGACGACGGCTCAATAGGTGGTATCGATCCCGATTTCACCCGCAGCTGGTATCGCATCGACCTGGCCTCCCCCTTGCCCACCGTGACCGAAGCCGCCACACTCAATGGCGCCTCACAGACAGGTTTCGTCGACTCTCCGATCATTCATATCAACGGTAGCGGAGCCGGCAACGCAGATGGCTTGGTTCTCACCGGTGGTACCAACATCATTAATGGCTTTGTGATAAGCGGTTTCAGCGGCATCGGTGATGGGGAAGCCATTGTTATTTCCGGCGGCAGCGGGAACGTGGTCAAGGGTAATTACATTGGAGTGGATCCCAGCGGCACGCGGACTCTTGGGAATAGCTCAACCGGTGTATCGTTCACAGGCACCATGGGTAACCTCGTCGGTGGTACAATCGCCATTGACCGCAACATTATCGCCGGAAACAACGGCGGAGTACGGTTCAACTCGGCGAGCAACAGTTTCGTGCAAGGCAACTTCATTGGTACTGACGTAACAGGCACTCAGTTGTTGAGCAATTCAAGTAACGGTATCTGGCTCAATGGTGGGTGGGATATCACCGTGGGTGGTTCGGCTGCGGGGGCTGCTAATATTATCGGTGGCAGCAGTGGCTACGGGATCAATATATTCGGCGGATCTGGCCATACAATTCAGGGCAATTTCATCGGTACAGACGCCTCCGGCACTCTTGATTTTCACAATACGGCCGCCGGCATCGCCGTGATGAGCGATGGGTTTAACAATTCCATTGGCGGAACAGCGGCGGGTGAGGGCAATACCATTGCCTTCAATACCGGAGAAGGTATTCTAGGCAGTTCAGGAACCGGTAACGCTATCCTGGGCAACGCCATTCATAATAACGGGGAACTGGGAATCGACTACGACGCGGCGGGGCCGACGGCCAATGACCTGGATGACGCGGATACCGGTTTTAACAATTTGCAGAACTATCCGGTACTCAGCGCCGCGACGACCGACGAGAGCAGCACTGTTACCATTGCGGGCTCGCTCAACAGCTTGGCCAGCACAACGTTTCGGGTTGAATTTTTCACCAATTCGGCAGCCGATGCTTCGGGCAACGGAGAAGGCGAGATCTATCTCGGCTATACGGATGTAACGACCGATGCGGGTGGCGACGCTACCTTCAGCGAGCCGTTTTCGGCGAACGTTGCAGTCGGGGAGTTCATTTCCGCCACGGCTACCGATCCCAGCAACAACACTTCCGAGTTTGCGCTGAACGTCGCCGCAACATTGGCGGTAACCTACACTATCTCCGGTGTCGTTTTTGAAGATGCGGATTTCTCCGGGACGGCCTCGGAGTATGACGGTGGCACCGGAGATGCGCCCCAGCCCAACACGGATGTGGAGCTCTACGACGCGGTGGACTCCTATCTTTCCTCGGTCGTTACCGCAGCCGATGGCAGCTTCAGCTTTACCGGCCTTGCCGATGGTAGCTACAAGGTTCGGGTGCGCAGCGCCACTTTGGGTGATGCAGACACGCCGCCGGCCGGCGGTCTGAACGCGACGGTACCTGCCACCTGGTCCTATCCCTCGCCAGAAATGACTTGGGGCAGCGGAAGTGCACAGCTCGGTGGCCAAAACGCCGTAGTTTCGGATCCAGCCACTGGTGACAACTCAGGCCCCGGGGATACCTGGGTGAGCGTGACGGTCAGCGGCGGCGACATCACGACTGTCAATTTTGGTTTCGCCTACAACCTGATCGTCAATACCGCTGATGATGGGAGCGCCGACAATCTGGTGAGCGACCAGGGCAGTTTGCGGCAGTTCCTCAAGAATGCCAATGCCATCGGCGCTGCGGGCAGCACCACGGCCAGCTCAAGCCAGTTCCACATGCAAGTTCCGACCAACCAGTCTGACGGCGCAGACTCCTGGTGGCGCATCAGCCCTCTGAGTCAACTGCCCCGCTATACCGACAATACGACCGTGCTCGACGGTTCGACCCAGCGCATCAACGGCGCTTCTGACACCAATACACGTGGGCCGGAAATCGAACTCTTTGGCAACGGTGGCGCGAGCATCGGCCAATATATCGACGGCGCCAACTCCGTTCGCATTCAGGAACTGGTTGTCGGTGGCTTCAGCTCTTTCGGTATCGCCGTTGTTGGTGCAACCGGTACGGCCAACCAGATTTTCGGTTGCTACATCGGCACCGACGCGATCGGTGAGTCAGCCAGTGGCAACGGCAACTCGGGCGTTCTATTGGATACCGACGCCAACAACAACGATGTCGGCGGCGTGAATGCTGGCGAGGGCAATCTGATCTCTGGCAACTCGGGCGCAGGCATCCAGATCCTCTCTTCGGGCAATAACCGCATCCGCGGCAACCGGATTGGTACCAACCAAACAGCGACGGCGGTCATTACCAACAGCGGCAACGGTATCCATGCCTACGGCACCGCCAGCGGCAATGTTCTCGGAGGCTCAGAAAGCGGGGCCGGAAATATCCTTGCGGGCAACACCCAGGCCGGCATTTGGGTGGATTTCCACCAGACAGACGTCCTCATACAGGGCAACGCTGTCGGTACAGACCTTTCCGGGGCCCAAACCACCCTTGGCAATGGATTTACCGGCATTCGAATCTCAGTTTCATCGGAACCGGCAAATATCACCGTTGGTGGTCTCGACGCCGGTGAAGCCAACCTGGTGGCACACAACGGTCAAGCAGGCCTCTATACAATCACATCCGGGACCAACGTCAAATTTTTGGGCAACACGATTCGCAACAATGGTGAAGGCGGCATCTACAGTCGCACGATTGGGCTTCTCGTTGCTGGAAACCTCGTACATGACAATCTTGGTGCCTTTGCCGGAATCCGTATTGCAGATGAATTTGGGGCCGCTGCCGAGAGCAACGATGTCTTCCACAATACCGTGCATGCCAACGGAGCTGACGGAATCCTGATCGAAGCCATCGGTGCGACCGTTCGCAACAACATCTCCACCGGCAATGCCGGCTTTGGCCTCAACGTAACAGCCCTTTCAACAACAGAATCGAACAACCTCATCACCGGTGCTGCCACCAGCCCTGCCAATGTCAGCGGCCAGAGCAACTTCGCGCTGGACGCCTCTGATTACAACAGCGACCCGGAATACATCAATGCCGCCGCTGGTGATTTTTCACTGACGGAATGCACCAGCCCGGCTGCAAACACGGGACTTGATCTTGGCATCGATCAGCCGGATATGAATGGTGCCACCGCGGGGCTCTTTACTGGTCCATCACCAGATATGGGTGCGGTC
The DNA here is from genome assembly GCA_030632925.1 of Candidatus Krumholzibacteriia bacterium. GTDB lineage: Bacteria > Krumholzibacteriota > Krumholzibacteriia > LZORAL124-64-63 > LZORAL124-64-63 > JAGRNP01. The sequence goes on from DAOVTU010000053.1 coordinate 10,246, forward strand.
GAGTCCAGCTGCCTCACGTCGGTTTCTGACTTGGCCATCCTGAAGGCTGTCGACGATGGGACGCCGGATGAAGGCGATACGGTTACTTACACCGTGACCTTGACTAACGCTGGGCCGAATGATGGCACAGGCATCACGGTTACGGATC
>DAOVTU010000129.1 GCA_030632925.1 Candidatus Krumholzibacteriia bacterium
ATGGAGTCCGGCGTAGAAATGCGCGGATGAATGACCTCCGGCTGCCAGGCGTGGTTCTCCAGGGAGCGCGGACCGTGGGGCCCGCCATCGACCACCAGATCCAGCTTCAGCGCCGTCGTATTACCTGCCCGATCTGCCGCCGTGATCTTCAGCTTATGGCGCCCCGGCGCCAGTCCCCGCCCTTTGTCCCCCAAATACCACAGTTCACCTTCGCGCCCCGTCAGCAAATTGGCCGGATGCCGGTGCAACCAATGCTCCCTCACGCCGGGCATCACCGCCCACTCAAGTCTCTGCAGCGCATTCTCAGCAAAATCGAAGCTCTCGTTGCGACAGCTGTAAACCAGCTCTCCATCCAGATGCACCTCGATCAGGCTCGGCTCCAACCGGTGGCCCCGGATGTCAGACCCGTCCACAATGCGCGCGCTGAAGGCCACTGGTCCAGTCACCCGCACCGCCGGTTGCTCGCCACTGAGGCCGCCGACCGCCGCCAAAATGTGCCCCTGCTCCGCCCCCTGGATCAGGGTCTCGGGCCGCACCGGCCACACCCGCAGGTGATGAATCACCGGCGCGATGGTATCGCCCACGCTGAAGCCCGCTGTCTGGGGCTCCATGGGCCTGTTCTTCTGGTCGCGCACTTCAAAGTGCAGGTGCGGCCCGCCGGTGCCGCTTTCGCCTGTCAGTCCGATCACATCGCCCTGCTTGACCCGAACCTGGCCGGCTTTGAACTGCAGTCGCGCCCGGTAGGTGCCCGTGCGTGCCCGTTGTGCATTGACCAGCCCGCGCAATTCATCGTTGAAGCGGCTCAGATGCGCATACACATACGTCCGGCCCGAATCCCCACGCAGGTACACCGCCCGGCCATAGGCTGTCGGGGTGGCGCGCACCCTCACGATCCAACCGTCCTCCACCGCGCGTACGGCAAAGCCGTTGACCGTCTGGGTTTTCAAATCCAGGCCCGCGTGAAAGCGGCCCGGGCGGTACTCCATGAAATTGCTGGTCAGGTAGCGTGTGGAAAGGTCCAAGGGCCAGATGGGATCAGTAGGGGCATCCTGCGCCAATGCCTGTCCGGACACAAGAATCGCCAAAATCAGGAAAAATAAAGAACGCGGCATGGGCTGGTCGACTCCGTTCAAGATTGCATTGCGAGGTTGGGCGCCACCTTAACTCGCCACATCACTAGCGACAAGTCTGGGCTTCAGGTGTAGACTAATGAGCAGGAAGGATCCGCACAGCTCCATTTATGACCGCTCCGGTAGGGCCGGATATCAGAACCGCGCCTGCCCGGACAAACGTCTGGAGGGCCTCATGGAAGCCAACACCGCCCATTGGATTGACGACAGCTCTGGCCTTGAACTCCCCAAGACCCGCACTTTTCTCCTGGATACCAACGTGCTGCTGCACGACGCCGACTGCCTGTCGGGCTTCGAGGACAACAACATCGTCCTGACGGTTGATGTCCTCGAAGAACTGGACAATTTCAAGCGCGGCAAAGACGAAAAAGGCCGCAACGCGCGGCACGTTATCCGGACTATAGATTCCCTGCGCGACGGCAGCCCACTGAGCAAGGGCGTGGCCCTGCCGACCGGCGGTATACTCTTCGTGCTGGTCAAAAGTTTCACTGATTACCTGCCCAAAGGCATGGACCGCTCGGTGATGGACAACCGGATCCTGAGCGCGGCCTGCGCCCTGGACAAGGCCGGCGTCGAGATCATCTTCGTGACCAAGGACATCAACGCCCGGGTCAAGGCCGACGCCCTGGGCATCAAGGCCGAAGATTACCGCAACCGGATCGTCAACTTCGACGAGCTGTACACCGGTTGGAGCGAGCACGAAGTCCCTGACGGGGACATCAACACCTTCTACGAAGGCCAGCCTTTGGCCATCGAAGGCGACTTCTGCCCCAACGAAGGCGTGCTGCTGAAAGCGGCCGGCAACCCCAAGCACACCGCGCGGGGCATTTTCCGGGCCGAGAGCAACATGATCGAACCGCTGCAGCACGGCGACAGCCATCCCTGGGGCCTGACAGCGCGCAACCTGCAGCAGCACTTTGCCCTCGAGTTGCTGTTGCGCGAGGACATCCGGTTGGTGACCATGCTGGGCCAGGCGGGCACGGGCAAAACCCTGCTCGCCCTGGCGGTCGGCCTGCAGATGGTGGCCGAAGAAAAGCGCTACCGCCGCATCATGGTCTCGCGGCCGATCATGCCTCTGGGCAAGGACATCGGTTACCTGCCTGGCTCCAAGGACGAAAAACTGAGCAGTTGGATGCAGCCGGTCTCGGATAACTTGCAATTTTTGGTGGACCCCAAGATGGAGCACAGCGGCGATAAGGTGCAGTACCTGTACGACTCGGGCGTGGTCGAAGCCGAAGCCGTGACCTACATCCGTGGCCGCAGCCTGCCCAAGCTGTTCATCATCATTGACGAGGCGCAGAACCTGACGCCGCACGAAGTCAAAACCGTGGTCAGCCGCGCCGGCGAAGGCGCCAAGGTCATACTCACCGGCGATGCCTATCAGATCGACAATCCCTACCTGGATGCGTCTTCAAACGGGCTGACTTATGTGGTGGAGCGGTTCAAGGACCAGGCGATTCATGGGCACATTACGTTGGCCAAGAGCGAACGCAGTGAGTTGGCGAGTTTGGCTGCGGAATTGTTGTAGTCCGAGCTTGATTTAAAATGCTGGAATCCCGCACGTGTGCGGGATTTCGGTATTAAAGTTCAATCTCGACAGCCCATATACCCGAGAAGACCCGCTTTTATTCACGAAAAAGGCCGGTGCAATTGTGACACCGGCCTCACTCCATACGATTCTCGCCACCACCGGATCACTTCCCGGCATTCTCCAACAAATACTGACGCATCTGACCCAGCAAACACGCATTGGCCCGCTTGACCGCCTTGGTCAAATGCTCGTTGACCAACTGCTGGTCCTCACGCGCGGTGGCCGTGAGGTATATCCTCTCCTCGATCTCACCCAGGCAGCTTTTCTGCCACAGGATATTGCCCGTGCGATCTTTCAAGGTCAGGCGCACTTCGGCTTCGGCGTAGTTGTTCGTCGGCACCGGCACCGCCACGGCGGTGATCACCGCCAGCACTGCGCCCAGTTTGAGCCGGTGGCTTGCGTCATCACCCAGAGCCATGCCCGCGCCCGCACCAATGGCAGCGGCCAGCAGGAACGACGCCGGCGAACGCTTCAACTCGCAACTGAGCGACAGCAGGTCCATGGACAGGATGTAGTCGGCCTGGGCGTGCAACGGCACCAGTTCCACCAGGTTTGTCTGGTCCAAATCCTGAGCCAGGGCCTCAGCGTAAATCTGGGTCGCGGGCACTTCCCACGCCTCGTCCTTGGGATAGATGATAGTGAAGAAATGACCTTGGCCTGTGCGCTGCTCCAGGGGCCGCATGTCGGTCACGGCATCGATGTACACCGCCGGCATTTTCAAATTTCGCAGTTGGAAATCAATGGCCTCGTCGGGATAGACAAAGACAATGTCCTGGGTCCCGCAGGAGGCCACGCCTAGCAGGATAAAAATCAGGCTGCTCAGCAACAGGGCACGCGGCAGGCTAAAACGGCGATTCTGAATCATAAACACTCCAGAGATGACGTGAAAGGACTGCCTTCAATCTACGGTGCGGCCGCCCCTGAGGCCAGTTCCGATTCAACCACTGACTATGGCTCCAACGGCATGTCGCCGGCCCGCTTGCCGAACCGCCAGACCACAACCACCACCGCCACAGCACCCAGGCCCAGGGAGATCCAGGGCGAGACGCCGTAACCCACCGGCACGTAGCCCACCACAGCGGCCACACCGGCGACCGTCAATGCATACGGCAACTGGGTTTTCACGTGATCCACATGGTCAGAGCCCGTGGCCAGGGACGACAAAATGGTCGTATCGCTGATGGGTGAACAATGGTCGCCAAATACCGCGCCGGCCAGCACCGCCGACACCGCTGCCAGATGAATGTGCAGCGCCGTGGCCACGGGCAGGCCCGCATCCAGAGGCAGCTGATGGCCCATGGGATAAACCAGCGGCATCAGGATAGCCATGGTGCCCCAGCTGGTGCCCGTGGCAAAACTCACCGCTGCAGCCAGTACAAAAACCACCAGGGGCAACAGTCGCGCTGAAAGCACATCGCGGCTCACTTCGATCAGGTACTCGGCCGTGCCCAGGTTCTTGCACACAGAACTCAACGACCAGGCCAATAGCAGGATGGCCACTGCCACGATCATGGCTTTTGAACCATCGATGAAGCCGTCCATGGCATCGGCCAAAGTGAAGCGCCGCGTGGCAGTGGTCAGAGTCACCGCCAGGGTTGCGCCCACCAATGCGGCCCACATAAGAACAGAAAAACTGTTGGCGTTGTTCAACACCTCGCGCAGTCCCGGGTCGGCAATGCCGTCGGCAATGGCTGCCCCACGCCCATTGAAATACAGCCCCAACGCCGTGGTCACGATCACGCCCAGGATGGGAATACCCGCCAATAAGGGGCTGGCTGGTTTGAGGTCCGGATCCACTTCGCCGGCCACGGGCACGTCGCTGGCCGGGCGTGCCCCCGGGGCCAAAAGCTGGCCCAAATGCAGGGCGCGACGTTCAGCTTGCAGCATCGGCCCGTAGTCGCGGCCGGTGGTGGCCACCGGATACACCATCACCATGGTCAGCAGCGGGTAAAAACTGTAGGGAATGGACTGCAGGAAGAACGTGTAGGCCTGGCTGCTTTGCCCCATGCTGGCCATGGCGTCCTGAATGAGGCCCACTTCGAAGCCCACCCAGGTCGAAACAACTGCCACCGTGGCCACCGGCGCGGCCGTGCTGTCGACCAACCATGCCAATTTTTCCCGGGAAATGCGCAGGCGGTCAGTCAAAGGCCGCATGGTCGCGCCCACCAGCAGGGTGTTGGCGTAGTCGTCAAAAAAGATGGCCGTGCCCATGGCTGCGGTGGCCATCTGGCCGCCGCGGCGACCGCCGACCTTGCCGCCCAACCAATGGACAATGCCTTCGGTGGCGCCGCTCTTGGAAAGCACCCCCACCATGCCGCCCAGGATGGCCGTGAACATGAGAATGGCCGCGTGGTCGCCGTCGGCCAGAGCACCCACCAGGTACTCGTCACCCAGGCGCAAAAAGGCTGTGAAGGGATTGCCTTCGATGATCACAATGCCGGTGAACAAGCCCAGCACCAGCGCCACCAAAACCTGCCGTTTCCACAGAGCCAAACCGATAGCCAGCACCGGCGGAATCACCGACAGCCATCCGCGGTGGGCAACAGCAGTGGTTTCCTCGGCGGCCAGAGCCGTCTGCCCGGCCAACATCACCGCCACAAACAACAATGCAGCCCACCCCGCGGCAGGCGTTATCCGAACCAGTCCTCGTCGCCAAATATTCATGCGGCTATTTCCCTATTCCTTTGGCCCAGTCGAGGTAGGCTTCGTTGGTCCAGTCGGCCGGCCAGGCGACCAACTGGGGCACGTCGTAGGGATGCTGCTGCTTCAGTTCGCCCACGAACAGGTCAAAGCGGTCGTGCAGGATCTTGAAGGCCACCGAGACTTCGGTGTCGCGTTTGACTTCGCCGTCCCAGCGGTAAAAAGAGACCAGATCGGCTCCCACCTGTCCGCATACGGCGAGGCCGGCATCGACCATCAGGTGGGTGACTTCCTCGGCTTTTTCGCGGTCAGGAAAAGTGGTCACCAGGATGCGCAATCCGGATTGGCTCACATCAAACCTCCGCCGCGGACTGGGCCAGGATGTCTTTCATCATTTCGTGCAGACCCGGCGCTGCGGCCAGGATGTTCTTGAAGTGCATGGCTTCCTGCTGGCCGTCCTGGGCGCTGACGATGGCACCGGCTTCGCGGGCAATCAGGGTGCCGGCCGCACTGTCCCAGGACCGCAGGCTGGTTTCCCAATAGCCATCGAGTTTGCCCGCCGCCACGTGCACCAGGTCAACGGCCGCACTGCCGCCGCGCCGCACGCCATGGCATTTGGCTTTCAAAAAGTCGCGCACCCGGCCCGCGTTGCGGTCCACGCCTTCGTCCCTGACGTAGGGAAATCCGGTGGCCAACAGGGCGCTGGTCAACTCCACCGGTTGGCGCAATTCCAGCGGGTCACTGAGACCATGTTTCGGGCGTTCCAAAACCGCGCCGCCACCCCGGTGGGCCAGATACAACTCGTCCAGGTAGGGCGCAAAAACTCCGGCCAATAGCAGTCCTTCGGCGTCGGCACAGGCAATGCTCACCGAGAATATCGGATAGCCGTGGGCATAGTTGGTGGTGCCGTCCAGGGGATCAATGTACCAAGTGCGCCCGCTGGCGCCTGGCTTGTTGCCGGATTCCTCGGCCTCGATGGTATCGCCGGCAAAAGTGTGGGTGATGCCTTCGACGAGCATGTCCTCGACCCGGCGGTCCACTTCGGTCACGATTTCGGTGGCGCCCTTCTGCTCGATGCGGCCCACACTGCCCATGCTGTCGAGCAGCATACCGCCAGCGGCAAGGGCCAGTTCACGGACAATAAACAATTGTTCGGCAAGGTCTTCACTCATGATGTGGTGTCCCGGATACAGGTTGGATTGGAGTCGGCCACTTGATTATTGCGGCATCATACGGGACACCCCGGCTCACCTCAACGCAAATCCCGCCTCGCGGGTTGACATCCGGGTCGGTCAGCTTAGCTTTTAGGGGTAACTGCAATGCATTTGAGGCACCATGGCCGCCGGCTCCCCCGGCGTAGCCAACTGGAAGGAACGCCATGATTGAGAAAATTCAGGCCGTGCTCGAAGAAATTCGCCCCGCCCTGCAGGCCGACGGCGGCGACGTCGAGTTCATCGACTACAACGAAGGCATCGTGACTGTCCGGATGCAAGGCGCCTGCGGCAGCTGCCCCATGAGCGTGATGACCCTCAAGCAGGGCATCGAGGCGCGGATGAAGGAACGCATTCCCGAGGTGATTTCGGTGGAGCAGATCTAGTTCGGTTCGCGTTTTTTGATCAAAAATCAGAGAATCCCGCAACGTTGCGGGATTCTCTTTTTATATCTCAACAACATGAAAAGACATGACCTTCCTAACGCCCCGGCAGAACCTCGACCCGAGCCTTGACCACGCCCTCTTGCACAAAATCCAGATCCTGCGCCGCCCGCCAACTCACATCGATGATGCGCCCGTCGACAAAAGGCCCGCGATCATTGACCCGCAACAGGACCTCTTTGCCGTTCTGCAGATTGGTCACTCGCACCAGCGTGCCGAAGGGCAGCGTGCGATGGGCGGCGGTCAGTTTGTTCTCGTCATAGGTTTCGCCGTTGGCAGTGGTGCGGCCGTGGTACTGGTGGCCGTAGTAGCTGGCCAGTCCGGTTTCCTGACTGCTGACGCCCCCCACTTCGGCGGGGTCGCGAGTGCTGCCGGCGCAGGCAGCCAAATTGATGAGCAAGAGG
>DAOVTU010000510.1 GCA_030632925.1 Candidatus Krumholzibacteriia bacterium
AGCGTGGGCGCACAACTTCGCGCCGAGCCAAATGCTGGCGCGGGGGCGGTCTTTGTCCTGGATCTGCCCGTGGGAAATGGCGTCCAGGAAGCTGCGCTGGAATCGGAAGCCCCTTTGACGGCCCTCAAGGTCCTGGTGGTAGACGACGAGGCCGGCGTGCGCGAAATGCTGCACGATGTTCTGGTGGAGTGGGGCTGTGAAGTCCAGGCTTGCCGGGATGGCCGCACAACACTTGCGGAATACGAGACTGGTTCGGCGGAACTGGCGCTTATCGACCTGAACTTGCCGGGGCTCAGTGGACTGGAACTTGCAACCCGGTTGCGGGTTGGCGACCCTTGCCTGAGCATTGTCATGGTGACGGGTTGGGAACAGGACGATAGCCTGGCTGGCGCCGATCCGGCGGTTGTCGATCAGAAAGCCCGCAAGCCATTGGAGCTGGCGAATTTGCGCGATATTTTGCGTGAAGGTCAGCGATTGAATAAAGAGCGTCGCACTGCTGCGTCGCCCGAGTGAATCTGCCCGTGGGTACTCACCCGTGGGTGTCTGTCCAGAGACCGGGATCGGCCAGGTAATGGCCATGAAGGGGAACGACGAGATGGAACGCAATGATCAATCCTGTCCGGTCAAGGGCCAGAACCAACGTGGTCTGAGCCGACGCAGCCTGAGCCTGTCGCTGACGGTGCTGTTGGGTGTGGGACTGCTTTTAGGCGCCGTGTCCGAGGCACCGGCCCAACGGGAGGGCAACGACCCCGACCAAACTGTCCACTTTACTGAACTCGATACACTGGCCCTGCCGCCTCTGGGTAAAGTGGTGGGCATCAGCTGGATGGGGCCCGATACCCTGGCGGTCCTGATGGACGTGGCCGATACCCTGAGCACGTCGGGCGAGCGGGAAATGCATCTGGTCTTCCAGGACACTGCTGGCGTGGTGTTTCGCAATGAAGACTTCAGCGGCGTGTTGGACCGGGCTTTGGCCTGGGATGGCGAATTCCTGTGGAGCTGCGGCGACGCCGATGACGGCAGTTCGATCCTCTACAAGATCGGTGTCGATTCGCTGGACGTCTGGCAGGTGGATGAGGCCTACAATACGCCGGGCCACCGCCCGAGCGACATGTGTTATGACGGGCGTTTCGTATGGATCACTGATCGGGACAGTGGGCGGGTCGACCGCTTTGATCCGGAAGTGGAAGATATCACGCGTTCGGCCCTGACGCCGGGTTTTTCGCCCTTTGGCGTGGGCTGGGATGGCCGCAACATGTGGCTGACCGATGCGGGAACCGGTTTGATGTACCGCGTTTCGGGCAGTCGGCGGACCTGGAGCGCGACCATAGACCCCGAATCGTTCATGCATCGGGGCGAGAACGTGCTTTTGATGTCTGAGGGGGCGCGTTTCTGGTATCTGCCTGCTGGGCAGAACATTGCCGTGGGCATACGCTTCCACTAAAACGAAGGTTGATAATCAATTAGGCGCAAGTGGCCTTGGGGGTGTGCGGATTTCTTGACATCGAACAAATCTGGGCTTAATCTGGATTACGAAAACAATTTTCATTTTCGATGTCAAAGAGGTCCCAAATGCCGCTCAACGAACACGACAATGGCCAGGTGGATGAATCCTTCGTCAAAGAGAAGGAAGCCGCGTTTGCTGATTTCATTCAGCGCAAGGGCTTGAAGACCACCCGTCAGCGCAATACAATCATTTCCACGTTCTTCCGCCTGCGCGGTCACATCAGCGTGGAAGAGTTGCTGAACGAAGTGAAAAAGGCGAATCCGAGAATCGGATACGCGACCGTATACCGGACCCTTCATCTGCTGGTGGAGAGCAATCTGGTGGAAGAACGGCGTTTTGGCGACGGCTTGGCCCGCTATGAAGGTCACTCCGATGTCGAGCACCATGACCATATGATCTGTCTCGAGTGCGGCATGATTTCCGAGTTCTTCAACCCACGGTTGGAGGCACTGCAGGAGAAGCTCGCCGAAGAGAACAACTTTGAGATCTACCGGCACCGCCTGGAACTGTACGGTGCCTGCAAGGACACGGAATCCTGTGCGCAACGCAAGAACAAGAAAGCCGCTGAAGCACAGGGTGCCTGAAGAGACTCATCTCGGTGAGCCGGTTTCCGCCGGCTCGTCAGAGTGGCTGACGGTCGAAGTCGACCGGGCCGCCCTGGTGCACAACATCAGTGTCTTCCGCCGTCTGGTGGAACAACCCGCACGGGTTCTGGCCGTGGTCAAGGCAAACGCCTATGGCCACGGTCTTCTTATTGCCGCCGAGGCTTTTGTGGCCGGGGGCGCCGATCTGTTGGGTGTGCACAGTTGGGCCGAAGCACAGGCTTTGCGCGCTGGGGGTGTTGGGGCAGATATCATTGTCCTGGGACCAGTCAATGGCGCCGAGGCCGTGGCTGCAGCCGGCGCGGGTGTGGAAATCACCTTGCCCGGTTTGGAACTGATTGGCGAGATTGCTGCAGCTTTGGGTGATACGCCTGTGCGGGCTCACCTCAAAGTCGACACCGGGGTCAATCGCCAGGGTATTCGGCTGCAGGAATGGCCGGCTGCCCGTGAAATTCTGGCGGCATGTCCCGCGTTGGAACTGGTGGGCTTGTCGAGCCATTACGCCGACATCGAAGACACCACCGATCACGGTTTTGCCAAAAACCAAATGGCGCGTTTCGAGGAATTTGCGACCTTGCTGACCAACGATGGCTATCCGGATCTGCAGCGTCACATGAGTTGCAGTGCTGCGACACTGGTCTGGAACCGCACCCACGGCGACATTGCCCGCGTGGGGGTCAGCGCCTACGGCGTGTGGCCCAGTCGCGAGACGCGGGTTTCGGTGCGGCAGCGTGGCCGTGAGGAAGTTTCCCTGCAACCGGCGATGACCTGGCAGGTGCGTATTTCCCAGGTGCGCGAGGTGCCGGCGGGCGAAACGGTGGGCTACGGGCGCAGTTGGAAAGCGATGACCAATTCGCGAGTGGCGGTTTTGCCGGTGGGTTATTCCGACGGCTGGCCGCGGGCTCTCAGCGGCCGGGCTCATGTGCTGGTCGGCGGCCGACGCGCGCCCTTGATTGGCCGCATCTGCATGAACTTGTGCATGGTTGATGTGACCCACATTCCGGAAGCCTGCGCGGGCGATCCGGGGGTATTGCTGGGCAGCCAGGGCGATGAAACCATCACGCCCGAGATGTTGGCCGACCACCTCAATACCATTGCCTACGAAGTTCTCACTTTACCCGGACCCACCTGGTCGCGGGTTGTTGTCTGATCACCAGTTTGGAGTCGTGCATGTTTGGTTCGTTGAAGTCTTTTTTTCAGGACAATGTGGCCCCCGCCGGGCAGGACGATGACGCCCACCGCCTGCAGATCGCAACCTGCGCCCTGCTGTTGGAAG
>DAOVTU010000138.1 GCA_030632925.1 Candidatus Krumholzibacteriia bacterium
CGGTCATCGGTGGGGTCCAGGCGGATCAGGTCCGGCGCAGAGCCGGCTACAGGTTTCTGAGGCAAATCAATGAATCCGGTCCGGGAGGACGGTTCAGGAGTTGTACAGGCGCAACAGCAGGTGCTTGGTTTCCTTCAAGCCCAAATTGGCCGCCGAAGAAATCATAATCGTATCCAGAGCGCCGTGTTCTTTGCCCCACGCCGTGGCTTCGGCCAGGGCTTCATCGGCCACCTCTGGCGCCAACAGATCACGCTTGGTGACCGCGATGGCAAAAGGCAAATCCGCCAAACGGTTGCCGTGCTTCTTCAATTCCAGCCGCAGCACATCCAGCGCCCGGCGGGGTTTCTCGTAAGACGGGTCCACGAGCAAGAGCAGGGCCCGCGTGCGCTCGACGTGTCGCAAAAATTCGTGTCCGAGGCCTTTGCCTTCACTGGCCCCTTCGATCAGGCCCGGAATATCGGCCAGGGTGCAGCTCTTGAAATCGCCCAGGTCGACAATGCCCAGGTTCGGCACCAAAGTCGTGAAGGGATAGTCAGCCACCTTGGGCCGAGCCGCGGTGATCACCGACAGCAGGGTCGATTTACCCGCGTTCGGCTCGCCCACCAGACCGATGTCCGCAATGAGTTTCAACTCAAGGCGCACTTGCTGTTCCTGCCCCGGCTTACCGTCGGTCGCATGCATGGGCGTCTGGTTGCGCGCGTTGCGGAACTCCCAGTTGCCTTTGCCGCCCTTGCCACCCTTAACCACCATCAGGCGGTCACCATTCTCGGTCAAATCGGCCAGGATATTATCGCTGTCCTTCTCATAGACGGTCGTGCCGCAGGGCACCGTGATCACGATATCCTCGCCGTCGGCGCCCGTCTTGTTGCGGCCACTGCCGGCCAAACCCGGACTGGCTTTGTAAACCCTGCGATACCGAAAATCCAGCAGAGTCGACATGAGGTCGGTGGCTTCGAAATAGACCCCGCCACCACGACCACCGTTGCCACCATCGGGCCCACCGCGCGGCACGTGCTTTTCACGGCGCGTCGAGCCGCAGCCATCGCCGCCCTTACCGGACAGAACTTTGATTGTGGCAATATCCAAAAACACGATTTACTCCCACGGGATCAGGCCCGCAAACGTCATCGGGCAGCGACAGTCACCCTCACAACAGACAACCATCCGAGACAACCAGTCCAAACAATCAGAATTTTCGCCCCTGCAAAGCCTTCGCCACCGGTGCCGGCACCAGCAAAGACAAATCGCCCCCGTGCCGGATCACGTCGCGCACCAGGGTGCTGCTGACGGCTGCCATGGCAGGCCGGGCCAGAAAGTATATGTATTCCACGTCGGCCGAAAGCAAGGCATTCACGCCTGCGAGGCTCCATTCGTGCTCGTAATCGCCGCTGGTTCGGATGCCGCGCACGACCGCATCGGCCCCTCGCCGGCTCACTTCGTCGACCAGCAGGCCGCTGAAGGCGTGAACCTCCACATTGTCCATCCCGGCCACCGACTGCCGAAACAGCTCGACCCTCTCCTCCACCGGCAACAGGCCCGCCTTACCGCTTTCGGCGATCACCACGGTCACCTTGTCGAACAGTTGGCACGCCCGGCCCAGGATGTCGATGTGGCCCAGGGTCACCGGGTCAAAAGACCCCGGATAAAGAACATGACGGCTCATGGAGCGCTCTCCTGTTGCGGCGCCTCGGCGCCAGGTCGATAAATGGCCAGATGGCTCGCGCCATAACGTCGCGCCTGCCACCCCGGCCCTTGAGGGGGCATATCCGGCGTCCGGGCACCGTGTTCTACCACGGCGCAAACCAGTCCGGTCGGCAAACCGCCCTCCGCCAGATAAGTCATCATAGCCGCGGCCGTCCCGCTTTGATAGGGCGGATCGCACAGCAAGATCCACGGGGCACCGTTCAGGCCCGACCAACGCTTCAGCCAAGCCAGCGCTTCGCCCGTCTCCAGGCGGTAACTCTCCCGCTCAGCACCACACAACTCCAGATTGTCTGCCGTGGTTTTCAAAGAAGACTGAGCACGATCCACGAAGATAGCCTGCGACGCCCCCCGGCTGAGGGCCTCGAGCCCCAAACCGCCCGCTCCACAGCACAGGTCGAGAACCACGCAGCCCTTCACCTGCGGCCCCAGAATACTGAACAGGGCCTCCCGGGTACGGTCGGTCGTCGGGCGCACGTCCTGGCCGGCGGGAGCCTTCAGGCGGCGGCCGCGCCATTTGCCGGCGATGATCCTCATCGGCGCTCCTCTTCCCGGCGGCGCTCCCACTGCAGGCTGCGCAACATTGCCTTGTCGGCCACTTCGTTGACGGTGCCCTGGTCACAGCGCAGGCGGAAGTCCGCCGCCCCGGCGTACAGGCGACGGCGACGGCGGTACAGCTCTTCGAGGCCGGCCCAGCCCAGGCGCCCGATCAACGGCCGCGTGCTCTGGTCAGACTCCTTGAGCCTGGCCCGCAATGCTTCCCAAGGCGCATCCAGCCAAATCACCACGCCACGGGACCGCAGCAGATCCACGGCGCCCTCTGCGTGGATCACTCCCCCGCCGGTGTCCACCACCAGGGGGCGCTCGGGATCCAGCTCCGACAGCATTTCGGTCTCCATGAGCCGGAAGGCCGCCTCACCCTCGGTGGCAAATATCTCAGACACGGAAATACCGGCCTTCTCTGCGATCGCCTGATCCAGAGCAAGGGCCGGTCTGTTGGTTGCCGCCTGCAGCCGCCGCGTTACGGCGGACTTGCCGCTGGCCATGAAGCCGATGAATGAAGTCCACATGCTGTCATACTAATACACGACCTCCCGGGGGACAATCCCCGGGAGGTCGCGATGTCAAATCTCTGCTGAACCTAGAAGCGGCTCATTTTCTCCGGCATGTAGGTCACGTCGGTGTCCTGCACGAGGCTTTCGCGGTTCATATATTCGCCCTCAACGATAGTCGGCGTCACGAAGATCACCAGCTCGCGGCTCACCTTGGTGTCCGAGCTGTGCCTGAACAGTGATCCAATCAGCGGGATGTCCATCAGCACGGGAATACCACTGTCGAGCTTGCTGTCGATCTTGCGAATCAGGCCGGCGATGATCGCGGTCTCACCATTATCAACCAAAACCCGGGTATCGGATTCACTGGTATTGATGATCACGCCACCCTGCACGGTCGCCTGGCTGGACAGGTCACTGACCTCGTTGTGCACATCAAGGGTGATCCGGTTCTCACTGTTGATATGCGGGGTCACCTTCAGCAGGATACCAATGGTCGTCAGCTGAGTGATGGCGTTGCCCGCCTCATCAGCGACGATCAGGGGAATCTTCTGACCAACCAGGATACTCGCTTCGCGATTGTCCGTGGTCGTGATGATCGGGTTGCTGATCAGGGTCGCCTTCTGGTCGTTCTCCAGGGCCTCGACCTGCATCATCAACGAACCCCAGTCCTGCACCGTGCCGACCCTGAGGTCGCCAGACGGGCTCTGGACGGGGTTGGAGATGGACAGGCTACCATTGACGTTTCCGCCGGGAGCCACAAAGTTGCTCAAGCCCCAGTTGATACCCAAGTCACGCGTGGCGCGGGTATCGATGTCCACCAGGCGGGCGTTGATCTCCACCTGAGGAGTCTTGGTATCCAACTGCAAGGCCATCTCGGTGATCAATTGCACCCGGGCATTGACATCATTGACCAAAAGGCTGTTGGTGCGGGCGTCAATATCGATATTGCCGCGATCGGTCAACATCTTCTCCAGGGCATTCTTGACCTCTTCGGCATTGGCATAACTCAGGGTCACCAAACCCAGCTTCAGCTCCGCCAACTCCTCGACCTGCTTGCGGGCACGTTCGCTGGACAGGGTTTCCTGACGCAGCTCATCAGCCGTGTCGATCCGGAAAATGCCTTGCTCTTCAACATAGTCGAAGCTGTGGGCGCGCAGGATCACGGCCAGGGCCTCTTTCCAGGGCACCTCTTCCAGCTTGACAGTGACCTTGCCCACAACGCGGGGCGAAGCCACGATATTCACACCGGCAAATCCGGCCAGCGAACGCAGGACCGTGGAGATCTCTGCTTCCTGGACATCCAGCGAGATGGGACGTCCCATATATTCCGTTTCCACAGCTGCGGTCTCAATGACCGGGGCTGTGTCCTGGGCCATCGCCACCAGCGAAGTCATCATCAACAGGATGACAAACGCTCCGGAAGCGATATAGCGGGTCTTGCCGTTCATTACTTACCCTCCGTTTTTTCCAACTTGAGAATCACCTTGGAAGTGATTCCGTACAGAGTGACCCGCGCAGTGAGTGAGCTTTTACGAATGCTGACGACGCGCCCATTACGCACGCGATCGCCTACACGCAGGATATAACCGAAACCGTCTCCATCTTCGACCAGGGCAAACTTGTCGTCTTGAGCCCACATCACACCCACGAGGTGGGCGCTGTTCATGTCAACCAACTCGGCGGCGGAGGCTTGTTCAAAGTCTCCACTGACGAGGGTCGTGAACGGGTCCTCTTTGCCAAAACTCTGATAGAAGAATTCATTGGCCCGGATCGCATTAATACGATCCCGGGATTGCTGTGACGGGGAAACCGAGTCGCTTCCCTTGTCAGCCTTGGCCGGCGCATCGTCCGCCAGAAGCGGCGTGCCGACCAGGAGTCCGCACACAACCACCAGGGTCATTGCGACGGACATGTTGAATTTGTACTTAGTCATGATCGTCACTCCTTAGTGGCCTGCGGCGGCCTTGGCTGCGCCCACTTTGCCGTTGCCGGCCTGGGCGGTGAGAGTTTGGGTGGCACCATCGGCTCCGGCATCGCCGGCAGGCACGTTGGCCACACCCTGAGTATAAGCCGTGATCGTCATCTCCGAGACGATGCTGAACGGCGTATCGCTTTGATCGTCAATGCCTTCGATATTCAGGTTCGAGACATTCACGATGCGGTTCAGGTTGGCCAGACGACTCAGGAACACGCCGGTCTGGTGGTAACCACCGGCGACGCGGACCTGGACCGGATTGTCAGAATAGAAACCCTGATTCACCGGCGTCTGGGGCCTGAAGAGCTCAAATTCAATCCCGGACTGCTGGCCGGCCGCAGTGACCTTGCGCAGCAGATCGGGCATTTCGTTCTGTTCGGGCAGCAACGCCTGGGCGACCTTCCACTGGTCGTTCAGAATGGCGTATTCCTGCTCCACCCGTTCCAGATTGCGGACCAGCAAACGAGCACGCTCGAGATCGCGGGACAGCTTCTGGTGATGGGCATCCAACTCCGCGATGGTCTGGGTGCGCGAGGCGTGGGTGAACGAGTACATCGACGACATGAAGTACATCGGTACGATCACCGCCACCAGCACCACCGCGCCGACCCAACGCAGCAATTTCGGATCCTTGACATTGATATCCATGACGATCCTTCCTTATCCTTCAAAAGGCGCGGGCGCAGATTTGCGCACAGCCTTGGCCTGGGCCTTGAATTTGATGACCTTCACGTCTTCGATCTCGCCCTTTTCGGCGACGAGCAGGTCGACAGCCGAGAAGTACGGGCTGTTGGTGACATTCTGAAGAAAGTCACTGACCAGGAAGTTGCTGAAGGTGACGCCTTCGACGGCGTACTTGTCGGCACCGATGTCTTCGAACCGGGTCAGCCACAGATGACTGGGCATGCTGCGGTTCAACTCGTCCATCAGGTGCACACGGAAGTAACGATCGCCATCCAGACGCGTGATCACGTCCAGGCGGTCATTGAGGTCCTTGCGCTGTTGGTTGAGCCGTTTGATCTTGGCGATCTCCGGGGCCAACCGACGCGTTTCGGCCTCTTCCTCGGCAATGGTGTCTTGCAATGCCGTGATCTGCTGGGACTGATGATAGTGGGCACCGGCAATACCGATGACAGCCACGAAGATCAGGGCCAGGGGTGCCAATGCGCCCACGTTGGGCAGCGCCAGTTTGCTGACGGCAGGCATCTCGTCCCGAGGCAGAAGATTAATGCGAATCATTTTCCCACCGCCTCTCTGAGTGCCAGACCAACGCTCACGGTGAGCAATGGGCTCAACTCCTCAGCCTCTCCGTCGCCGAAGAGATCAGGGTCGTAGTCCAGCCCAGCCAAAGGGTCGGCCTTTTCGCTGGGGACGTTGTAGCTTTCGGACAAATATTCCAGGAGACCCGGCAGGTGGGCACCGCCACCGCTCAATACGATGCGGTCGATACCATCGGCTTCACCGGAGGTCTTCAGGTAAGACAGGCTTGGCTCCAGGCCCTGGTAGATTTCGCTACCGACGGACCGGACGATGTCGGTGACCAACTGTTGGTCGACATCTTCAAGGTGACCGCGAGCGACGCCGTGGGCGGTCTCGTAGGTCAGGCCCAGTTGCTTCTGGAATTCCTCGATGAAGTGTCCCACGCCCACGGGCAAATCCCGGGTGAAGTAGGGCACGCCGTCGCGCACGATGTGCACGTTGGTGACGCCGCCGCCGACATCCAGCAACGCCACGAATTCGCCACTCTGCTTTTCGGCAGCCTCAAGCGATTCGTCTTCATCGCCGTCGTCGAACCGGTCCAGGCCGTCCACGGAATCTTCCGGGTCGACCGGGGACGCTTCGTCTTCATCCATCTCGGCCACCACGTCCTTGTTGGCAGCCAGGAATTCCCATGTATTCTGATTGGAGAAGGAAGCCACGTCGATCACCAGGGGCTGGAAGCCCGCGTCGCGGATCAGTTCCGCATGGCTCAGGATCATGTCCTTCTTCGCCGCCACCAACAGGAGTTCCATCTGGTCGGCCCCGATGTCTTCCTGCAGGATCTGGAAATCCAAAGTGATGTCATCGATGTCGAAGGGAACGTGCTGTTCCGCTTCCCAGTAGATGGCTTCGCGGGCGTCCGCTTCGCTCATCTTGTCCATGACAATCTTTTTTACAATGACCGCACGTCCAGAGACGGCACTGGCCACGGGTTCGTCAGGAATGCCTGCCTTTTGAGCGGCTTCCTGGATGGCTTCGATGACCAGCTCCCGATCCATGACTTCCCCATCGACAATTGCTTCGGGCGGAAGATCCGCCATTGCAAAATGGGTCACCACAGGCCGGTCTTCAGTCAGGTCGAGCCGCAGACACTTTACGACGTTGGAACCGATATCCATGCCGATCAGCGATTTTTGTTTCCGTTTAAGGAATCCGAACATGCCAAGCC
>DAOVTU010000468.1 GCA_030632925.1 Candidatus Krumholzibacteriia bacterium
CTCAGCAGGGGGATTGGGATTGGACCAAACCGAAGAACGCATCGGCCACTATCGGGTCGTGGCCCTCATTGGTCGCGGCGGCATGGGAGACGTCTTCGAAGCCGAAGATGAAACCCTGAGGCGCCGGGTTGCGCTCAAATGCATCCGGGCCGAGAACCGGCCCTCCCCCAAGGACAAAACCCGTTTTCTGCGCGAAGCCCGCATCCTCTCCCAGCTCGACCATCCCGGCATTTGCCGCATCTACGACTACCTCGATGGCGATGACCGGGACCATCTGGTCCTGGAACTGATCAAGGGCACAGCCCTCGGCGAGTTGGACGTGAAGCTCGAAAGCCGGATGCACATCATTGAGCAATTGCTGAAGGTCCTGGTGGTGGCCCACGAAGCCGAAATCGTGCACCGCGACTTGAAGCCCGACAACGTGATGGTCACCGCCGAAGGTGTGGTCAAGGTGTTGGACTTTGGCCTGGCCCGTCAGTTGATGAAACCCAACGCCCACGAAGCGACTGTCTCGGTGGACTGCGATTCCCTGCCGGGCAACGAAACCCTTGATGCGACTTTTGCCCAGGAAGCCGGCATCCTCGGCACGCCTTCGTTCATGAGCCCCGAGCAGGCTTCGGGCAAGGCCGCCTCCGCCTACAGCGACATGTATTCCTGTGGCCTGATGATGCAGCTGTTGCTGACGGGCAAGTCGGCCTACGCGCCGAGCCGCCACCTGCCCGAATTGTTGCAGAAGGTGCGCGATGCCGAAACCCTGCCCTTGCACGGAGTGGATCCCGACCTCACCGATCTGGTGCAGCGCCTGACCCGGCGCACGGCCGAAGCCCGCCCCACCGCAGCCGAGGCTCTAGAACGGATCCGTTGGATCCGGGGCAAGCCCTCCCGCCGAAACCGCCGCCTGCTGGCGGTGCTGATCCTGGTGATGATGGTCGGTGGTAGCCTCAAGTACACCCTTGACCTGAGGCACGAACGCCGGGAGGCGCAGGTCCACCGCGCCCAGGCTGAAGACCTGATGGGGTTCATGCTCGGCGACCTGCGGGCCAAACTGGAACCCATCGGCTCACTCGACGTGATGGATGTGGTCGGCAGCAAGGCCATGGAATATTTTTCAGGGCGGGACCCGGCCGAGTTGAGCGACAGTGATGCCGACCGCTATGTGCGCACCTTGAACCTGTTGGGCGAGATCCGGATGTCCCAGGGGCAGGCCGACTCGGCACGAGCTTCGTTTGCCAAAGCCCTGGTGACGGCAAAGGACCTCGTGAGCCGCGACCGCGACAATACCGACGCGCAGATCCAGTTGGGAGCGACCCATTTCTGGCTGGGCAACGTGGCCTTCAGCGAAGACGACATGACCGAGGCCGAGCTCCATTTCCAACAGTACCATCAGATTTCACAGGCACTGGTTCTGCGGGACAAAACCAACCTGACCTGGCAACTCGAATTGGCCTATGCCCAGAACAATCTGGCTTTTTTGTATCAGGAAAAAGGCAACCTTGCCGAGGCGATGGTCATCCTGCGCCAGTCCATTGAAACGAAAATGTGGCTGGTCCGGAAAGACCCCACGAATACGGACCGGATGAGTGAGTTGGTCAATTCCCAGGCCAGTTACGGTGAGATCCTGGCTGACGCCGGCCTGTTGCGTGACGCTTTTCAGAGCATAGCCACGGCGCGCCGGGATATGGCCACCACCATCGCGGTCGACAGCCTCAATACGAAATACAAGAACCTCTATTCAACCTTGCTGCAGCGCGAAGGACTCCTGCTCGAATATCTGGGCCGGGAAGAGGAAGCCCTCCAGTTGTACGAACAGGACTTGCAGATTTCGCGGTGGTTGGTGCGGCGCGACCCCTCCCACGCCCTCTGGAGCGAAGGCTTGACCACCAGCCTGACAACCATGGCTTCGATGTTGGTGGAGTTTGACGACCTTGACCGGGCCGACCAGATGTTGGACGAAAGTGAAGCCCTGCTGGCATCGCTTACGGATTCGTATTCCAAAGAAGTCGCGCACCGGCATCTGAGAGAGTCCCGGGCGAAGGCGGCCCTGGCCCACGGTCAATACGGACAGGCCTTGGCCTGGACGGCCACGACGCCATCGTCTTCGCTAAGTTCACCCACTTTGAAGCTGTTTCGAGGCCAGGCCTACGATCAACTGGGCCGCCGCGCCGCAGCCCGGGAATCCTGGCAGGAGGGATTGGCGGAGCTTTCAGCCAGTGCCCTGACAACGGTCAGCGCCGGCAACAAGGACCTTTGGGCGCGCATGGAGTTCCTGATGGGGCACCCTGACGAAGCGGGCCAACTCGTATCGGCTTTGGAAAAAGCCGGCTATCAACGACGGGGATTCGTTGAGTTTTTTCGCCAGAACCAGCTCACCAGCAAGAAATAGGGAGAGACTTATGGAGAACGTCACACTGGCCAGGAACATCTATATTCGCCACAAGGGTGGGGTCTTGTGGTTGGAAGAGAACGATGCACCACCCAAGGTTGAACTCGAGGAAATGGATCCCATTCATTTCAGTTTGGCCGAAGATGACTTCGACCCCAAGGCCACCATTACCGAAATTTTCATCTACATTTCTCCGACCGACAAGGACCGCGACACAAACCGCAAAACCTGGTCCGCCATGTCGAATACCATGCAGCCGTACAGCTATCTTAAAATCGGCACTCACACCGCCGGTGGCACCGACGGCATCCTGGTCTCCAATGCCGGAATTGGACACGAAGATATTTCGATTCACTACGCCATCAACGTGCAAAACGGCAAGGTGCCCTTGGTTCTGGATCCGGAGATGATCATCAAAAAGAAAAAGGATCGTACCTAGGCGTCAAATTTCCTGCCCCTACGATGGGCCATCAGCGCTTTGCTGATGCGCCCATCAATTTTTTCCCCACAAAACCGGCGTAGTCCTTCAGCGCAGGCCCCGTCCAATGGGGCACGATCATGCGCCGCAACCGCACCGATTCCTTGGTTTTTTTGTGGATCATCCGCGCGCACTCATACGGCCGGAATTTGTATATCGTGCACTTGCCGTGGTCAAAAAACACGCAGCGGCCAGGCTGCGTCAACTCCAGCAACGTCCACACCGAACCCGGCTTTTTTCCGTCCCGGAATTTGTGGGGCATCACACCGTGAACCTCTTTCCCATCAGGCATGCGGGTTACGCTGACGGCGAGTTTTTTGCGGAACAAATCTTCCACCGAAAGGCCCAGGTGTTTGGCCAGCGGTGCGATCTGGTCGGGCATGAACCAACCGGGCGAATTGTTGCACGCGGCCCGGCAGTCCTGGCAATCGCAACTGGAAATGGGGAAGTCACCGGATAGGGCCACGAAAACGCTCCTGGGTCAGAGAGACAATGAGTCAGTCGGCGACATCTTAAGACACGATAGGCCCTGGGTCAAAAACAGACACCGTTCGGGGCTGTCATGCAATTCACACCGGACAAAGGGCGGGGTGCAATGACCGCCAGGTTCGGTCAAGGGCCCATAGCGCATTAACCGATTGCCGCCTATTCACTTATGAAAACAATGCCAAAACTGGCACAATCATTCCTTGGCCCCCTGCGAAACATTCAGGAACCGTAGAGCCGAGGGAGACATCATGAAAATCATAGCCGTTGCGATGACC
>DAOVTU010000665.1 GCA_030632925.1 Candidatus Krumholzibacteriia bacterium
TCCTGGGTCAGAGAGACAATGGGTCAGTCGGCGACATCTTAAGACACGATAGGCCCTGGGTCAAAATCAGACACCGTTCGGGGGTGTCATGCAATTCACACCGAACAAAGGGCGGGGTGCAATGGCCAGAAGGATCTGGCAAGGGCCCATTGTACATTAACCTGCTGCCACCTCTGCACTTATGGAAACAATGTCAAAACTGGCACAATCATTCCTTGGCCCCCTGCGAAACATTCAGGAACCGTAGAGCCGAGGGAGACATCATGAAAATCATAGCCGTTGCGATGACCAAAGGTGGCGTGGGCAAAACCACCACCGCCGTGAACCTCTCCCATGGCCTGGCCCTGCAGGGCTTCCGGGTGTTGCTGGTGGACGCCGATACGCAAGGGCAGTGCGCCAAGGCTCTGGGTACGGACTACGAGCTGACCTTGACCGAAGTTCTGGAAGGCACGGCCCCCGCTCTGGAGGCCCTGACCAAGGCCCGGCCCAACCTGGACCTCATCGCCGCGGACCATCACCTTTCCCGCGCCGCCCTGACCATTGCCCGGCGCGAAAAGGACGGGCACCGGGTGTTGGCTGAAGCGTTGGCACCGGTCGTTGATCGCTATGACTACATCGTGATAGATGCCGCACCGGGCTTCGACGCCATCGCCGTCAACGTGCTCGGCTGTGCCCACGACGTGGTGGCGCCGGCCGCCCTGACTCCTGCGGCCATGGCCGGAGTCCTGGACTTCGTGCGCCATGTCGGCTCGGTGGGTCGGCACAATCCGGACCTGAATTTGCGCTTCCTGCTGCCCACTTTCCTGGACCAGCGCCAGCGCCAATCCGGCGAGATGCTCTCTCACCTGCGTGAACGATTCGGGCCAAAAATGTGCTCGCCGATCCGGGTCAATGTGGACCTGGCCGAAGCCTTCGGCTACCAGCAGTCGATTTTCGAATACGCCCCGCGGTCGCGAGGCGCCGAAGATTATCAGCGGTTCATCGCCCAGGTGCTGGTCGAATCGCCTTGCAATTCAGAAGCCAGGGAACCGGAGTGCGTCGCGGTTTAAATCGGCCCCTAGACCAACCTCTAGACGAACCTCTAGACGAACCTCTAGACAAACCTGCGTGCCGCGTCCAACTGGCTTTCATAGAAGCTCACCGGGCGCGGCACCTTGATGATCATCGCCAACAGACCCACCGCTGCAAAAGGTATGATAGCCGGGAAACTGCTTTGCATGATGGCCAGCACCAAGCCCAGCACCACCACTCCTTCGCGCAGGGCCCAGATGATGATGCGCGACGTTTGGTAAACTCCGCCAAGGCCGGCTACTCTCTGCTCGGTTTCAGACAGGTTTTCAAACAGCCGGATCTGCTCCGGGCTCGGAGCCGAAGAGTTGGCCTGGTTCGTGGCAAACACCGCTGCCGCCGAAGGCACATTTTTCAGATGAGACGCCAGTTTCGAGGGCGCCAACAACAGGCGTTCGGCCACAATCGACGCCACCAACATCGAAAAGGCCACCACCTTGAAGACGATTCCCAGCATCGGATCCGGGCCGGTGGCCTCACCGGCCATCGCAGCGCTGCTGCCGGACTGCTCCAGGATGAACCAGGCGACGGCCACGTAGACCACACAGGCAAAGGTCATCGCCCCCCAGATCAGGTTCAGGATTTTGATTTTGGATGCCATGGTCTGGTGAAATTCCGGGCTGAGCATATCCCCTCCGGTCAGCTGGTATCAACGAGTTAGCCCCGATATTGACTCGGCGATGATATCCTATTCTCTCCTTCCTGGCACACCTTCTTTGCGGCATTTTTCAGGGCCCGAATCACTAGCCTTTACTTCCGGATTTAAACGACCATATTGCGCCGGAAATCGCCCATATGGCGCGATCATTTGACCAATCGTTCCCAACTTTCCCGGAGGTGATACCATGAGTACCACTGCCTTCCTCATTCTCAGTTTTTCGTCCCTGTTCGCCGTCATCGATCCCCTCGGCGTCATTCCGTTTTTCAGCGGCCTGACTTCCGAAATGGACCGCCGCCAAAAGCGCCGCGTCCTGATCAAGTCCTTGATAACAGCCTTTTTAGTCCTCGTGGTGTTTACCCTGGCGGGCCATCAAGTGCTGCAGGTGTTTGGCATCACCGTCAACGCCTTCCGCATCGCCGGTGGCGTGATTTTCTTCGGCATCGGGTTGGACATGCTCCAGTCCAAGCCGCGTCGCTGGCGGACTGGCATCAAGAAGGCGGTGGCCGCCGACAAAGAGGCCTACGCCGAGGAATTTCCTGACGAGAATGATCCGGACGATGACCCCTCGATCACGCCCCTGGCCATACCCATGCTCGCCGGGCCGGGCAGCATCACCACCGTAATGGTGCTCACGCCACAAGCGCCGGACCACCTCGGCATCCCTCTGGTAATTGGTGCCGTGGCGGCCATTCTGGTGCTCACGGGGGCCATTTTGATGGGAGCCGACGCGGTGCTCAACCGCTTGGGGGCCACCGGGATGAAGGTCATCGAAAAATTGATGGGATTGTTGGTCACCGTGATCGCGGTGCAACTGATGATTGACGGAATTTCGCCTGTCA
>DAOVTU010000445.1 GCA_030632925.1 Candidatus Krumholzibacteriia bacterium
ACATATCCCGACCCTGTCCACTTCATGGCATGGTCGGCTGCCACGACGGAGTAGAAGGTCTGGAATCCGTTGTGAACCTCGCGGTCAATGAAGTGGTAATACCGGCATCCCCGCTTGGCAACAACCAGGTCTGGCGGACGCCTGGCCGGCCTCGAAGTGACATCAAAAAAAGTGTCCAACACCGCGGGCTCATGTTCCCAGGGCAGGAACGGTTCGCGTCCCGGGATCACCGCGCCTCGACTATCGCGCAGCGGCGGTCGCGTCAGGAAATGATTGCTGACATCGGCATCGACGAAGGCCTGCATCACCTCGGCCAGGCCGTCAAAACCTGGGTCAGCCAAACAGACAGGGAGGTAGCGGATTTCCTCGAGCCCCGTATTGCGCCCCAGGTTCTGGTCATTCGCCACGCCCCCGGTTCCACCCGGGATAACGTTGATCAAATCGTACTCGCCCAGCATGCCCCAGAGTACCGATTGTGGACCGGCCTCCTCGGTGGTGCCTTCGGGCCGGATCCAATCTCCGATCCGCCAGATCCGGTAGGACTCGAAATCCAGGTGCCCGTTCATGGGGTCCGGATCGTACTCGCTCACATCGTCCCAAAACAGCTCGACGGAATGATCGCCCGGCACCAGACGCAGGCTTGGCGACTGCGGCGGGAAGTCGGTGAACTCGATCCAGGGCACGTACTTTTCACCGCCGTTGCCGGTCTCAAAATCCGACTCACTCGGGACCCAGAAGAGGCCGTTTTCGACGGTGCACTCGCGACCGTGGCGGCGGAAGCACTCCTCGCAGTTGTCCGCGTTCACGTAGATGCAAAGCCGGCCATCCGGCGCGGTGAACAGAGCCCCCGGGTTGATCACCTCATAACCAAAGACCGGGTTGGAGCCGATGCAGGCCTCGTCCATCATGGCGTATCGGTAGTCGAAGATGGGATCGCTGCCCGTGGTGTACGGCGGGTAGTCGCCCAGGCAAACCAGGGTTTCGCGCCCACCGCCGCCCCCGGTATTGGGGTCATGATCGACGTCCAGGTAACGGCCCCGGTGGATTTCGGAAGCCCGCAGAGCATTGCGCAGCATCCCGTCCATGCCGTTTCCCACCACAAGAGCCACGCGGTATTCCAGTTGGCGCCCCGGCGGCAGATTGCCGAACGGACCGCTGGACATCATGAATTTGAGGTCACCGGGCTTGTCCACGCTCCGGTCCGGATCGATGGCCTGGCGCGCCATCTGCTCATAGCGTTCGTTGTCGGCCAGCGGCTCCCCGTTTTGAATCGAGCGGGCGTTGGTCGCGAAAATCTGGAAACTCTGCACACCGACAAGATGGGGCGCGTAATATTCGAGGGGGTCGGTGGCGTGGCCCAACAGCATGGCACCGAAGACACCAGGCAAAGGGTCGTCGGCAGCTGCATCCTTCATCCAGCCGATCTCCAGACGATGAAAGGACCCGTCGCTCCCCCGCACAGCCCCCCGGTAAAACCCGGCCAAGTCATCTGGGTTCGAGGCCCCACTGCCGCGACGCTGGATGTCACAGTCGACATAGAACCCCAGGTAGACATCCTTCACCTCGCTGAAGCCCGTATTGGTGACCTCGTAGTCGAGCAGGATGAAGTCCTCGGCGTCTGAGGTCTCGTAGGTCGCCGCCCGTTGCACCACCGTCAGGCCCAGTGGAGAGTGGTCCGGGTAAAGTTCTCGCACCAGGCCCGTATTGTCGCCCATGGTGCAGGTGAACATTTGCGCCGCGATCTGGCCGTAGTCCTCGTCCACATCGCCGTCACCGTCGTCGTCCCGGCCGTTGAGCATGTCCTCGTCCGTCAGGCCGTCGTTGTCGTCGTCGGCCTGCCCCCACGGCGGCCGGCGGCCGGCAATGCGAGCATTGGCGGTCGGCCGGATGACCCGGTTCTCCCGCGACTCGTAGATGGTGTCGAGGATACTGGCCCCAGGACGCAGCTCGCGCTCGGGTTGGCCGGTTGTCACGGAAAATTGGCCGTTGAGCGCCCCGCCGATCCAAAGGCCCGCCCCCCACAAGTATTCGCGGCCCGATCCGCCGGGCCACTGTCCGCTGGGAGCGCTGCTGAAGGGAAGAGTCTGGGTGTACTGGGAGCCGATCAACCCGTGATTCGTGATGTTCACGTGCAATTCGCCAAGATTGAGAACATAGGAGCCGTCCAGGACGTGGATGCCGTCAGGACGGAGTTGTTCCTGGCGATTCTGCTCAGCGGTCAGGATGTCGGGGTGGGGTTCGGCGGCACTGTGCCCCGGCCAGGCCAGCAGGACCAGCAAGACGAAAATGACCGCGCCAACCGGTTGCACCAGCAGGCGCCCGGAGCGGACAATAAGACAGTTTTTCATGTCCAGCGGGCTGCGGCCCGTCGGGAGCAAGGTATTTCGAATCGGACCGGCGGCCCAATTTCTCTGGCGCGGCCAACGGGCGAAGCTGCCACACTGGTCTTGATACGGATTCCGGATGGTTCGCGCAAGACCATCGGTGGCCATGACGGGCTCCAGAAGAGGACAGGTGCCACAAAGCACTCGTCATGTGATCACTCTATCACTACGACATTGCGCACCACGAAACCCCCGCCAAGTAGGGCCTATTTTGCATCCTGTAAGACCATATTGAAGTCTATACATTACCCCATCTATCCCTTCAACTTTTCCATTTAGTGAACGTAGGAACATCTGCTGTGGAAATTGGGGAGCCCATGTTGTGAACCGAACTCGTACTGTCGAAAGGGAAAACCATGAAAAAACTGAATTTATTCATGTCATTGATTCTGATCCTGATGATGGGAACCGCTGCAAGTGCGCAGACGGTAGATGATGTGATTTCCAAAGCTACGGCCGCTGTGGGCGGTCAGTCAGCGATTGATGGAGTCAAATCATTGAGATTGACCATGACAGGCACATTCATGGGCGGGGAATCAGGAATGGAAATTCTTATCGTGAAACCAAATAGCAAGATGATAAAAATGACCATCAATGGCATGGAGATTATATCTGCAACCAATGGCACCGATTACTGGATGAACCGGAATGGCCAGGTTGTGGATATGCCAGTCGCTGCCAAGAACCAGTTCGGGGCGAGCTTCTATCAGTACAGCGGATTTGGCATTGCTGGCTTGATAGGAAACGGCACGTTCACCTACTCCGGAAAAGAAGATGTTGATGGCATAAGTGCTGACGTTGTGAAGGGCACTATTACAGGCTCTGGCGATGTGTCAATGTACTTTGATGCGGCCGGCCTGCCATTCAGAATACTGATGCCTACTGAAGAGGGCGACTTGGATATGTATATCACTGACTATCGTGAAGTCGGCGGCATGAAAATAGCTTACAAATTTGAATCCACCGCAAATGGCTCGCCAATGATGCTTATGGAAATCACTGAAGTAGAAGCAAACGTTGATATTGATCCTTCAGTATTTGCCAAGCCTGCTCAATAGGTTGTGCCTCTGAGAATGTGTCCGGTTCACTTGTTGCGGTGGACCGGACATGAAACACACAAAAAAGACCACCAATACTTGGTCCCCTCCCCACTGCCCAAACCCTAACTGCCTGCACCACAACAACAATGAAGAGTCCTGGCCCTTCAAAAAGATTGGCTACTTCAGGCGACTTCAAGAGCCAACTCGTATCCAACGGTTTACGTGCAAGACCTGCAAGCGCAGCTTCAGCACCCAAACCTTCTCCTCGTCCTACTGGCAAAAACGCCCCGACCTCGATGCATCCATCCTGATGAAGACTGTCGGCGGCATGGCCAACCGCCAA
>DAOVTU010000550.1 GCA_030632925.1 Candidatus Krumholzibacteriia bacterium
AAGCTGGACGAAGAAGGCAAAAAGTATGATGTGGTGATTCTTGACCCACCGTCGTTTGCCAGAAAGCGGGTGGACATTCCCGGTGCCTTGAAAGCGTATGAGCGTTTGGTCAAACTGGGGTTAAACGTCCTGGAAGAAGGCGGCGTGTTGGTCTCGGCATCCTGCTCCTCAAGAATTTCTGCGGAAATATTTTTTGATACGGTGACCAGGACCGCAGCCACGGCCGGACGCCCGTTGCAGGTCATTGAAAAAACGGCTCACGCCGCAGACCATCCCATTGGATTTCCTGAAGGCGCCTATTTGAAATGCGTTTTTGGCAAAGCCTAGCACGACCTGTTTTTACCGTTTACCGACTGGCAGAATGAATCCGGACCCAATCAATCTCCAAATCATGGTATGATCCTTTTCCCCATAAGATGTCGCAGGGAGCCCATGAAGGAGAATTTCGTGAAAACTAAAGCCACCCTTATCGCCCTTGTTCTCCTCATCGCCACCCTCGCGCCAACCCTTACCCAGGCCGAAGAACTCCTCAACGACGGCTGGGCAAACGGCCGCACCGCCTCCTTCCAAGCCGGTTTCGTGACAGGTGAAATCGGAGCAGTCCGCCTGGTGCCAACCATCGCGGGCACCTGGCCCCTGCAAAACGTGCAGCTGTTATTCGGCGGCGCCACCACCAGCCAAAGCGTCGTGCTGCACATCTGGGACGACTCGGCGTTGGCCAACAATCCCGGCGTCGAACTCTACACCGCCACCTACCAACTCCAGGGCGCCGACGACGCCATGAACGAAATCGATCTCAGCCTGGAAGGTGTCGTGGTCAGCGGCCCCATCCGGGTTGGCATCGAATTCACCCATTCGGGCACACCGTCCATCGCCCGCGACGACGACGGCTCCATCGATGCGCCGCGCAACTACATCATGACCGGCGGTGCCTGGTACCAGTCCAACTTGTTCGGCCTGACCGGCGACTGGATCATCCGCGCCAACACCAATACCACCGCCACCACCTATACCGTAGGCGGCACCGTATCGGGTCTGACCGGCTCGCTCACTCTGCAAAACAATGCCGGCGATGACCTCGTGATCAACGCCGACGGCCCCTTCACTTTTGCCACTTCCCTGGGTGATGGCGCCACTTACAATGTGACGGTACTGAACGAACCTGTCGGGCAAACCTGCACCGTGACGGCCGGCGCCGGCACCATCGCAAGTGCCAACATCACCAACGTTGCAGTCGCCTGTTCCGACGGCACGGGCGGCCCGGTGACCCTGGCCAACGACGGCTTCGTGGATGGCGGTGTGGCCGGTTTCCAGGGCGGATTCGTCACCGGTGAGATCGCGGCCGCGCGACTGACCACCCCCAGCGCTGATGCCTGGGCCGTGGACCACGTGGAATTTCTCTTCGGCGGCGCCACGACCCAGCAGACCGTCACCCTGAAAATCTGGGACGACAACGGCGGCACAAATGCACCAGGCGCAGAGTTGTATTCGGGCGACTTCCTCGTGACCGGTGGTGACCTCCTGCAACAGATCGACCTCTCGGCCGCCGGCCTCAACGTGACTGGTGATTTCCGGGTGGGACTGCAGTTCCAACACACCGGCTTCCCCTCGGTGGCTCGTGATGACGACGGCATTGTGGCTGACCGGAATTTCATTTTCACCAGCACGAGCGCCTGGTTCGAATCCGGATTCCTCGGCCTGACGGGCGATTGGATCATCCGGGCCCAGGTCAGCCAAGCGGCGCCTGCGGAGCCCTTCGCCATCACCGCCATCGACGACTTTCCCAACGATCAGGGCCGCCAGGTACGGCTCACCTGGCCCAACAGTCCCTTTGACGCATCCGGCAGCGCCACGCCAGTCACGGGGTACGCCATTTTCCGCCGCATTGATCCCGGATTGAAATCCAACTCGCTGAAGGCCTATCCGGAAGGCGACTGGGATTTCCTGCGCACCGTGCCGGCTTTTCAGGAAGTCACCTATTCCACCATCGTGGCGACGGCCGCCGATTCGACCATCGCCGATGGCATGCACTACTCTGCGTTCTTTGTCCGAGCCATGACGGCCTCACCTGGCGTCTTCTTTGATTCCGCACCGGACAGCGGTTATTCCGTGGACAACCTTGTACCGGCCACGCCGCAGGGTCTGTTCGTGGCGTACAGCGGCGTAAGTGGCAACAGCCTGTCCTGGCAGGAAAGCCCGGATTCCGACTTCATGCACTTCAAAATCTACCGGGGCACGACGCCTGATTTTGCCATCGACCCTGGCGCGGCCAGCCATCTGACAACCGGCACCGATTGGATCGATACCAGTGGCGGGTTCGGCGACTACTACCGCATTTCCGCGGTCGATTTTTCAGGTAATGAATCGCCAGTGACCGATACCCTCGACACCCAGGTCAGTGGTGTGGATGACGACCTGCTGCCCCGCGCCACCGCCTTGCACCCGGTGTACCCCAACCCCTTCAACCCACGCACGACGATCTCGTTTGCGATGGTCAAGGCCGGCCACGCCAAGGTTTCGATCTTTGATGTCAGCGGGCGTTTTGTGCAGACGATTCTGGAGCAGGATCTGGCAGGCGGAACCCATGAAGTGGTTTGGCAAGGCACTGATAGTGATGGACGGGCGTTGGCTTCCGGCGTTTTCTTTGCGAGGCTGGAGGCGGATGGGTTTGTAGGGACTCAGCGGATGGTGCTGGTGCGGTAGTCTTCAGCAAGCGTACGGAAATATCCACTGGCCCCAGGATCTGTCCTGGGGCCAACTGGAAATCACTCTAGAAATCCCCCGGATCAATCTCAAAATCGTCATCATCGTCCCGGTCCTTCACCGCGTCGTCCTCACCCTCGTCCTGGTACCCGAGTTTCTCCTCGTCGAAATCCTCGTCATCCAGGCCGTCGTCAAAGTCATCGACACCGGGCGCACCGCCATCAGCAAGTGATGCATCAAACTTTTCACAGCATTCGTCACCACAGAAAGTCTTGCCCCGAAACTGGATGCCCTTGGTTTCGATCTCCACGCCGCACTGGGCGCATTGCGTCAACTCCATAGCTCGTTCTCCTGCAGAGATCCCTCAATCTCCGTCTCAGCGACCCGAGGTTGTCCCCGGGCCGGCCCTCTTGATCCGTATCT
>DAOVTU010000019.1 GCA_030632925.1 Candidatus Krumholzibacteriia bacterium
CTGTACTTCGACTACAGCTGGTTCCGCGAGCAGACCTGCCTGATCATCTGCCCCTACGGCCGGCTGCAGTCGACCCTGGTGGACTACGACACCCTGATCATCGGCTATGACAAGAACCGGGGCGAGCCGCGCCACAAGGGCATCGAAGCGGGCGGTGACTGCATCGACTGCCACCGCTGCGTGGACGTGTGCCCCACCGGCATCGACATCCGCAACGGCCTGCAGCTCGAATGCATCGGTTGCACCGCCTGCATCGACGCCTGCGACGACATCATGGACAAGATCAAGAAGCCCCAGGGCCTGATCCGCTTCGACTCTTCACGTGGCTTCGAGACCGGCAAGAGCCGTCCACTGCTGCGCCCGCGTTTCATCATCTATGCCGTGGTCATCCTGGCCCTCGGGGCGTTGTTTGTGAACCGCGCCACCCAGCGCGAAAGCTTCCAGGTCGTGGTGATGCGCAGCCAGGGCTTGCCCTACAGCATTGAAAACGGCGTGATCCGCAACCTGTACACCATGCACCTGCAGAACAAAAGCGATCTGCCCCAGGTGTACTTCGTCAGGCCGGCCGACGATGCGTTGGCGGGCCATGAAGGCGTAGAGTACATTGTCCCCCAGCCCCGCGTCGAAATCGAAGGCTTCGGCGATCGCCAACTGACATTTTTCGCGATGATGCCCAAGTCGAGTTACTCGTTGTCGGAGGACTTCCACTTCACCTTCACCGACTCGACCACCGGCGTGACCCAGGACATCAAGGTGCGTTTCCGGGGGCCCTGATCCGGCCCTTGAAAACTGCCCAAAAGGATAGGCAAGATGCGCAAATGGATTTACGACAACCCCTGGATCTGGGTCGCCCTGTTTTTGGCGACTCTGGTAACCGGCAGTATGGTCACTCTGGTGATCGCCGAGCTGAACAAGCCTGAGATCGTGAAGGATAAAAAGGTCTCCATGATGCAGAACGACGCGCAGCCAAGTGGACTGCGCGTCGTCTGATCTCTCTTCAATTTTTCTCGCCGCTCTTCTTTTTTCCCGCCGGCTACTCTTCAATCTTGAACAGATCGTTCACCAGGGCGGCGCTGGCTTCGGCCAGCAAGTCGTTCAGGCCCGGCATTTCCACCGACGGCCCCTTCATCCGAATCTCCGGCGGCGCTCCTTCTTCGGTCGCCGGCGTGACCACCACGTCTTCCTTCATGTTGACGCTGTCGGGGCCCACCAATTCGGTCTTGGTGCGGTCCACGCTGCCTGTCCATACCGACAGGCCGGTGCGCAGGTCGTACACATCCATGGTCACGGTAATTTTGCGCCGGGTCTTGACTGATTGCAGCAGGGATCGGGGCAGTACCGGCGCGTCGCCGGCATCAGCGCCAAGACCATTGTCGAGATTTGCCGGAGCCAACTCCCAGATGCTGATTTCGTTGCGGTCCAACCGTGCCAGCACCAGATAGGTGATGTCTGGCAGGTCCCCGGCCAACGCCTTCAGGTATACCTGCGGCATCACACCGCCCACCGCATAGGCCTGGTGAACTTCGGCGATGGCATCGGCCGGGATGTTGTCCCGCAAGGCCGACCACGACCAGACATTCAGTCCCGAACGCCCCACCAGCAGCGGCCCATAAAGCAACGGCGCCCAGGCTTCGGTCTGCTCCCTGTGATCGCCGTACTCGGACAAGACGGCACCCTCATCATCATTCTCCCGCTCGGCCTTTTCACCCAGGACAAAGCCGCCCACGGCGTACTTGGCTTCGCTCTGCCCCAGCGGTTCATAGTCGGTGGCATGCTGCCTGCTTGCCACCTTGCCGCTGCATCCACCGAACAAAAAAACGAACAGGACAGCCATCATGGGCCATCCTGTTCGCTGCATTTTACGCACTGCTGTGATCAACAATTCAGCCCTCCGCGGTGATCGTTTCGCGCACCCCCTGATCCTTCCGGTTGCGATCAGGCAGGGGCTCGAAGTGTTTGGCCGGTTGGAACCCGCAGTCCAGCAAGCGGGTCAAATCCACCGGTGCGTTGTAAGGCGTGGCAGCCGGAAGGCCCCACTTCTTCTTGAATATGTCCCATTGTTTGTGGATCTGCGCCACATAATCCACGTTGGCGGCCACAAAGCTGCGGCTTCCATAGTGGTGGATGAAGCAATCCCGCGCAATCAGGCACTCGAATCCGGCCAGATGGGCCCGCAGGCAATAGTCATTGTCTTCGAAGTTGCCCTGGCCAAACACTTCGGCCAGACCGCCCACGCGGGACAACAACTCGCGCTTGATCAGCAGGCAAAAGCCCGTCAGGCGCAGGGTATGATCGACGCGGCCCTGATGTTGGACCGCCTGGTCGGCCGCAAACTTGTGCATGCCCTCCAGGCTGTCTTCATCGTAGACCACGTCGCTGAGTTTTTGCAGGCCGGAAATGTTGTTGGTCACCGGACCAACCAAACCCGCCCGCGGATGTGTTTCGGCCGTGCGCACCAGGCTCTCGACCCAGCCCTTGGTCACGACCACGTCGCTGTTCAACAGGATCACATGGCGGCCCGTGGCTGCGGCCATACCCACGTTATTGCCCGCAGCAAAACCCAGGTTGGTGTCGTTGGCAATGAACTGCACTTGGTCGCATTGCGCGGCTATTTCGGTGAGGTACTCGACCGTGCCGTCGGTGCTGGCGTTGTCGACAAAAATCAGTTCGTGGCGTGCGTCGGTGAACTGCAGCAGCGAGTCCACGCACTGGCGCGTGTAATCCAAGGCGTTGTACGTCAGCACGACAACCGAAACCTTGATGGCCGACACGTCGCCCGCGCTCGTCGAGTTGTCCGGGTGTAGGCGCTCGCCAAAATACTGCGCAGGAAAAGTGATGCCCGGCACCAGGTAGGGCCGGATGTAGCCAGTCTCCGCCGGGCTCACGCGTCCGTCGTTGCTGATGTTGTAATCCGGGCGCACCTTGCCCAGCCAGTTGGCGGCGATCAGGGTCTGGTCGTCGGCTGCGGTGCGCATGGCCGCCACTTCGTCCGGGTTGGTTTCCACTTCGTTGACCCGCAGTCGGGTCATGATGCTCGCGTTGCGGTACACGCGGGTCCAACCGCGCTCGCCCAGGCGCAAAGACAAATCCAGGCCCGAAGGCTCGGCCTCGGCCATGGGTTTGCTGCGGCCAAATTCGCGGCCCAGTCCATCGTCAAACCCGCCCACTGCAAAGAATGCTGCCGCGCGCACCATGATCGCTTCGCCCGCCAGGCCCTGCACGTTCAACGAACGCATTGAACCCTGGATGTCGGCCCGTTGTCCGGCGTGGATGCTGCGGCCCACCAGGCGCGAGCCCTTTTCGGTCGGCATGTTCAGTACGGCCAACCCGGCGTGATCGATCAGACCGTCCGGCAGGATGACCTTGCCCGCCACCGCGCCCACCATGGGGTCGTGGTCGAGGGTCTCGATGAGGGAGTCGGACCAGTGCGGGCCCATGACGATGCCCGGGTCCAAAAACATGATATAGCGGCCTTGGGCAATTTTCGCCCCGTGGTTGCGGGCGGCCGTGCGGCCGTGAACTGCCAATTCGTTGACCACCCGCAGGTGGCCTTTTTCTGCCTGTGCGGCCAGAAACTGGACGGTATCATCCTGGGAATCGCAATCAATGACGATGACTTCGTGAGGCACGCAGGGAGGCTGGTCACGCAGGGTGAGCAGCGTGAACTTCAAGCTGTTCAATTGGTTATGTGAGGCGACAACGATCGACAGGATCGGTGTTTGAGCAGACATGGCGGGTCTCCCGGGCATAAGTGCGTTGAATAACGGATGCATCCGGGAAATCTGTAGCAAGAGATGGGCCTGCCGACAGAATCACCCTCCCCATCGGGTGATGGAGAGGGTGGGGGATTCGAAGCGCGGTTGTTGCCTAGTCGCAGGCTCCTTCAATTTCCGTCACGACCGTTGTCGCCTGGAACATCTGGTCAATCACGGTATACCCGCGCAAACCGATGTCGACATATTCTTCGCCCACGGCCTTGATGACGCCACCGACAAAATTGAACAACATCTGGGATCGGATCTCTTCACCCGACAGGGTGCGCCCGCCGACTTTCTTGGTGGCCGTGATGCGCAACACCTGCGTGAAGGGCACCCGAACATCCCTGACAGTCTTGATGGCGTCGCGGACCTTGACGCCCGAATAGGGCGGCACCACGTAGTCCCTGGTGCGGGAAACCGATTTGGACCCGCTCTTGGTCTGGGACCAGTTTCTCTCGTTTATAGCCGTCGTCGAGTTCTGGAACTCCTCAGTCATGGTGACCGATGAAGACACTTCCACCTCGGTGCTGGCCTCACCGATGCCCTGGATATCGACCCCGATGCTGGCGGAAACCGACAGCCCCACTTCGATTTCAAGGGTTGAGGTATTACTCGAAAAGAGCTCAAAACTGTCGGACAGGCCCACGGTTTCTTCCCAACTACGCTCTTCGGATGTTCCGATCGAGTCCGTCAACTCGCCAGGCCCACAATTGATCAGTTCACCCTCATAGGCAAAATCCAACTCGGCCGGAGACATGATCGGTTGTTCGAAAATCGTGCCCCGATCCGAAACATTCCAATCGATGTCGTCACAGATCAGGCGGAAGCGGCTCGGCACTCCGGGGCTTGGATATAAGATCTGGGGACTGGTGTAAGGACCGCTCAGTTGGATGTAGTCCTGCGTGCCACCCAGCCGGATGGCGATCCAACCCTCTTCGTCCTGCTCCAACACCAGTTCGGTCAGCGGCAGGTAGTGATCATGGTCCAGGATCATGGTGGGCTCGCCGCCCTCAGTGATCGTCCAATTCAACATTTCGCCATAGTAGGAGTTGGTAACGGTGTAGGTGCTTTCGCTGCCCGGCACCGGTGTGAAAATGAACTGTTGGGATGGGTCATTTGACACATACGGACTGTTGAAGCTCAAATACGCTATTCCTTCACCACTGCTCACCACGTTGTCGCTGCCTTCAACCTGCATCAGATAAGGCATGTCGCCTTGCAACACCACCGGTTGGGCTATAAAGGGCAAGCTGGTGTGCAATTCCAATGGCGTGTTGGAATCGTCCAATACCAACTGGCTTTCGTTGTGGGTGGCCAGGACCGCTTTGTTCACATCATTGATCACGACCTCGATGGGCACCCCGGCTTCAAAGGCGGCCAGTTCGGCTTCGGTCAGGTCTTCAACCCTCAGGCTCAGAATTGCCAGGTTCGTGGTCTGATTTACATCAAGTGTGGTGTTGAGCCGCGACTGGTTCGGGAACGTCACCTCTGCCGTGGATGGCAGGTAGCCCTTCTTAAAAATCTGTCGGGTGTCGATGACGGTGCCGATTGAGCCCAGATCGGTGTGGATGTCCGAAGTGGCGACCGGATCATCTTCGGGCGGGGCGGCGGGATCGTCGGAGCAACCGCCGGCCAGGAGCAAGAAAACACTGATGAGAACCAACACGGAAAATTGCTTAAAAAGAGAGTGCGTGAACATGGGTTTCCCTCCAACAGGGTTGATTGCAGCCTGGCTGCAATCTGCAAAAATCACCGCATGGTGCGATTTGCCGTCAACCTCCCGGTAACGACAACCCGATATCAAAACAGACTGTAGTGTATTTGGACATTCGTTGTCAACAATACCCGTAGGAACGCTCCTTGCCTTCTTCCACCCAGAAACTCATTTGCAGTGCAAAATGGAAGGCTATGCCATGAACCCTCGAAATTTAACGTTGCCCGGGATCCTCACAGGACTCGCCCTGGTCCTGGCAACTACCTACACCACACCAGTCTACGCAGGATTTGATGTCAGCCTGGGCGCCACCGTGCAACTTGGCGACGACACCGAAGTCTACCTTGCAGTTTCGTCCCAATATTACGACCAGGACGAGAACAACGTCCGCAAGTGGGACCGTCAGTACAAGGATTCCGACGACTTGGCAGTGGCCCTGTTCATCTCGCGCCACGCCCATGAATCCCCCGAGCATGTCTACGGCATGCGCGCCAAGGGGCTGTCGTGGTGGGAAATCGGCGTGCGCCTGGGCGTGCCGACTGAAGCGTGGTTCGTGCCGGTGAAAAAAGACCCCGGCCCTCCCTACGGCAAGGCCTACGGACACTGGAAAAAGAACGGCAAAAAATCACCGGGCAAGATGAACCTGAGCGACGCCGACGCGCAGAATCTGGTGGCCGTGCGCATGCTGCACGAGTACTACGGTGTGAGTGTCGAAGTGGCCATGGACTGGCGCTCGTCGGGTCGGAATCTGGAAAACATCACGGCTGGTGAGTACCGGAACCGGCATGGCAAGAGTGGCAAGAAGCAGGTTGCGGGGGCTTCGATGTCGCAGGGGAGTCCTGGTAAGAGTGGCAAGAGTAAGGGCAAGAAGTAGGTTGTGCCGCTGAAAATGTGTCTGCCTGATTTTGACGATTTGCACTTGATGTATAGATCGAGAATCCCGCACGTGTGCGGGATTCTCGTATTTAAAATCCATACTCTGAGGCCATCAACTGAAGCCCAGTGCGAAGCGTACCGCCGGCCCAACCTCAGCCATTTTCTCGGCAGACAAAGTCGTGATGACGCCGCCGATTTTCCCCTTCGACACCGTTTGCAAATGATCGCAATTGACTGCACACTCGGTGGGCACGCTATCGGCCTCCGTCAACACCACTTCCGTGGGAATGCCGCGAATAGTTCGCGTCAACGGTGCAATTGTCACTTCGTTGAGATGCCCGATAATGGTGTCCCGGGTCAGGATCAACACGGGCCGTTTCTTGTCCGGGTTTTGGAACCGGTACCAACGCACTTCGCCCCTCGTCATTGTTCAACCTGCGTCATTCTTCGCCCCACACCTGTTCGGTTTCCCAGTCGCCAAATTCTTCGGACACCTGCGGGTGTTTTTCGTAGCCGAGTCGGTGTTGTTTTTCCTTCGCCTGGCGGTGGTGTTTGGCAAGAGCTTCGCGTAGGGCTTGGCGCGTGAAAGCCGAGCGACTGGTTTGCAATTCTTCAGAGACTTCGTCCACGGCGGTGACGAGGTCCTCGTCCAGAGTCATTTGGATTGTTCTCATGGGTACTCCTATGTATATAACTATAGCTATTATAATCCACATTCTCTAAAACGTCAATATAAGTCACGTTCCTGGACAAAAAAAGGCGCCCCGGGATACCCCAGAGCGCCCAATTTATCGCCAGATCACTCCTACAACTTCTTATGCCCCTCAATCAAAGCCTCAACCACCGAAGGATCCGCCAACGTCGACACATCCCCCAACCCCGTATACTCCCCAGCAGCGATCTTCCTCAAAATCCGCCGCATGATCTTCCCACTCCTGGTCTTCGGCAACCCCTCCACAACCATGACCTGATCCGGCGTCGCGATGGGCCCAATCACATGCCGCACCTGCTCCTTCAACGCGCCGACCACTTCCTGGGTACTGCCGTTGGCATCCACCCCACAAATCACATAGGCGAAAATGCCCTGCCCCTTGATCTCATGGGGGAACCCAACCACCGCCGCCTCGGCCACAGCTTCATGAGCCACCAACGCCGATTCGACCTCGGCCGTGCCCATGCGGTGCCCCGAAACGTTGATCACGTCATCCACGCGACCGGTGATCCAGTAGTAGCCGTCCTTGTCGCGCCGGCAACCATCACCGGTGAAGTAGTAGCCGGGATACTGGCTGAAGTACGTCTCCTGGAAGCGGCCGTGGTCGCCCCAAACGGTGCGCGCCTGTCCCGGCCAAGTGCGCTCGATGCACAGGTTGCCCTGCACATCATTGCCCTCGATAATTTTCCCGTCCGGATCCATCAGCAACGGCTTCACGCCAAAGAACGGCATGGTCGCCGAGCCGGGTTTCAGGGCCGTCACGCCCGGCAGGGGCGAAATCATGATGCCCCCGGTTTCGGTCTGCCACCAGGTGTCGACAATGCAGCACTGGCCCTTGCCCACCTTCTCGAAATACCACTTCCAGGTATCGGGGCTGATGGGTTCGCCAACGGTGCCGAGCACCTTCAACGAATCGCGGGACGAGTTCTCCAGGAACTTGTCCCCATCACGCGCGATGGCCCGAATGGCCGTGGGCGCGGTGTAGAAAATGTTTACCTTCAAGTCATCAACGATCTGCCAGTAGCGACTGCTATCGGGATAAGTCGGGATCGATTCGAACATCACCGTGGTCGCGCCGTTGGCCAGCGGCCCGTAGATGATGTAACTGTGCCCAGTGATCCAACCGATGTCCGCCGCGCAGAAATACACATCACCCGGTTGGTAGTTGAAGACCATGCGGTGGGTCATCGCGGCGTACACCATATAACCACCAGTGGTGTGCATGACGCCCTTGGGCTGCCCCGTCGAACCGGATGTGTAGAGGATGAACAGCGGATCTTCCGAGCCCATCCACTCCACGGTGCAAGTCGAGCGCTGCTTGCTCATCTCTTCGTCCAGCCAATAGTCACGGCCGGCCTTCATCTTGGTCTTGGTATCGGTACGGCGGGCCACCAGCACGGTCTCGACCGAGTCCAGTCCGTCCACGGCCCGGTCCACCGTCTCCTTCAACTTGACCTTCTTGCTGCCGCGCAATCCTTCGTTGGCCGTCACAACCAGCTTGCACTCGGCATCCAGAATGCGGTCGCGGATGGCGTCGGCACTGAAGCCGCCAAAAATGATCGAATGAATGGCCCCGATACGTGTGCAGGCCAGCATGGTGTAGGCCAGTTCCGGAATCATGGGCATATAGATGGCGATGCGGTCGCCCTTTTTCACGCCGTGGGCCTTGAGCACGTTGGCCACCCGGGCCACGTTGTGCTTCAGCTGCCGGTAGGTGATGTGTTCGTATTCGCCGGGCTCGTCCTTGACCCAGATGATGGCATCCTGGTCACCCTTGTCGTCCAGGTGACGGTCGACACAATTGAAACAGGCGTTGAGGCGCCCACCGTTGTACCAGCTGAAATCCACGTTCTCGTAGTCGTGATCAAACACCATGCGCGGCTTATTGAACCAGGTCAGCGTCTCGGCCTGTTTGCCCCAAAATGTCTCCGGGTCATCGATGGACAGGCGGTACAGGCGCTCGTACTCCTCCATGCTGCCCACGTGGCTGGTGGCGGAGACATCGGCGTTGGGTCCGTAAACCTGGTCTTCATTCTTTTCGGCCATGGGTCAAGCCTCCTGGCGTGATCACTGTATATGAGGGGGGCAGAACGCGGCTCCGGTATTGAACAACCCATACCATATTTAACGGGTTTCGACAAGGAATGGGGTATGGGGGCCGCCCAGGCCAATATTTACACCCGATCAAGCATGGAGATCGTATTGAGCACACAGTGGGCAATGATCAACGGCCACAGGTTGCGCCCGAAGAACATATACGCGCTGCCCATCACCAGGCCGATGATCATGACGGTGATGGCCCCAGCCAGTCCGTGGGAAGGAGCGTGCCGGAAACCGAAGATGGCAGCCTGGGCCAGGATGGCGAGCACAGTCTTGAAAGGGATCCTGGCAAAAAAGCGCTCAAACCAGCTCATCAGAAAACCCCGGTCCAACATTTCTTCCAAAGCCGATTCGATCCAGATGAAAAATATGATGGTAAAAAATAGAGGGTAGTTGCCTTTCAGATTGCCAAATCTGGAAACCGCGCTCTCATCGGAAGTGTCGGTATCAGCCAAAGCCGGAATCTGGTCTTTAGCGATTTCAAAGATGATGATCGACGCCATAACAACGGCCAGAATGGCGCCCGACAACAACAGGGCATTGAGGATATTTTCGGGTCTGCGGAATCCCAGGTCTGGCCAGCTCACTCCCCGGGCCCGCATTCTCCAAGTGGCGACGATCAGGGTGGAGAGTGACCAGAAAAGGCCGTTAGCGATGAAGTGAAGGCTGGAGAAATAGACTTCCCGGATGAGGAACATGACGGATATGTAGATCACCAGATCCAGGAAGAAGCCCTTGGCGTTGTTTTGCTGCAAAGGCGTTGGTTCTGGATCGCTATTTTCTATCGTGTTCATTCTATTTGAATTCCTTTATGAGGATTGGCGAGAGGGATTTGGGGTAGCCTCAGTGGTAGACTATTGGATTGGTTTATCCTACCCGCCAAGCTCAGCGAGGCCAGGTGACGAGTGTGGCCTTCTCTGGAAAAGAGGCGCCTATTAAGTAATAGGCGCCTCTGGAAAATCCCAACAATGAACTACGCGCCAATGTTGATGCCGAAACTTTTATCTTCAAATAATTGTTTGGTAGTTTCAGCTCCACCATCCAAAGCTTCGAGTAGCTCATCATGATTGATATTACTTTTCTCGAGTTCTTCTGATAACGAACCGCCGGATTCTGCTCTTTTAGCTTCACTGCCAGCGGCGTCCTTTTGCTCTCCTCCAGGAATTTTCCCGTTTTCCTTTGCCCACTCCTTGATGGCGCCTTTCCCTTTGGCAATGACATCGTCAGGAACTCCCATGGATTTCGCTTTCTCCATCATTGGGTCCGCACTCTGGGGGTTGGCCATTTGGGTAGGTGTCGTGCTGTTGATTGGATTCATTTTGGATCTCCATAGTCTCTTGTGCTATTGCTGTGCATATACTAGTTGTCTCCCAAACCCTAGCTTGAGTATATCTATCGGGTCCATTTACAGTGAAATTTAGAAGTTTTTAAGTGCCGACCTGTGGTTCACCAAGCAATATCCCGCAAAAAAAAGAGGGAAGCCACTGCGGCCTCCCTCTTCTCTCTGAATCCTGAAGTCACACCCCCACTCAGGAAGCTCTAGTCTTCAGTCTGGTCCTTATCCACAGGCTTCGTGTACCGAAAAAGCACCACGAACATGACCATGAAAAGTATCAGCAGAATGTACTCAAGACCCTTGGTCTCGAATATGTTCAGGTACGTGTAGGTTTCCATCTTGTCTGCCTCCTTTCAGGTCCTAGTTGAGCGAACGCAATTCACGTTCACGGTTCGGTGAGCCGATTTTACCGGGCTCACGCAGAACCGGCATGCGGTGGACGATGAAACGGAACAACCAGATCTCCGCAAAGACCACCGTCAGGGTGACCACGATCTCCGCCCAGTGAGGCACGTAGACATCAGCGACATTCCAGTTGAAGGCGATCACCGATATATTCAGACGGTTCAGCAGGATACCGACCAGTGACATCCCAGCGGCAATCTTGATGATACCCACCGCCCGGTGCCGCGCACCGTAGGCGTACAAGACCATTGGCACGAGCACAAAGCCGATAATCTCCAACAGATACCACAAGCCCCAACCGTCATTGATCAACGCCCACTGGCCGTCGTGAACGAAGATCAGCGCCTTGAAGAAATAGTAGACGAACAGCGCCAGGGCCGCACCGCGTGCCAGGCCGATGATGATCTCGTCCAGTTTCCGGTGTGAGTCCGGACCCAGCTGCATCTTGAACACCTTGTGACTGATGCTCGACTCCAGGATCACCATCGAAATTCCCGAGAAAACACTCGAGACCAGGAACAGGACCGGGAGAAACTCCGAGTACCACAACGGGTGGATCTTCGGCTTGGCCATCAAGAACAGCGCGCCAAGACCGGACTGGTGCAGGGTCGAAAGGCTGACGCCGAAAATAACCGCCGCCAAGGTCAGGCCTTTGGCGATCCGCCGAGCCCGTTTCCAGCCCAACCACTCCATGATCGCCGGCGAGAACTCGATGAGTTCCGCCAGCATATAGAGCATGAAGTGCCAGGCAACCAGGAACAGCACCGAGTTGTAGCCGAACGAGTTGCCGATGATCGGGTTGATGACGTTCCACGGCCGGCCCAGGTCAAAGACCAATGCGCCAGCGTAGAACATATAGGCCAGGAAGCCATTGAGCACCGTCGCGCGGACGATGGGATGGAACTTGTCCATCTTCATGATATACACCGCAAAGGTCACGATGTACGCACCGCCGGCAAAGGCCACCCCGGTCACCACGTCAAAGCCGATCCAGATGCCCCAGGGATTCGCCTGGCTCAGGTTGGTCGTCGCACCAAGTCCCTGAGTAAAACGAATATAGAGAATAACCACACCAGCGAGCATGACCGGTATGGAGATCATGTTGAAGACAGTGAACATACTTCCACGGGGTTTCAGCTGCGAAAGCAGAAACGAGAACAGTCCGGGCAGTTTGTTCCCTGTTTTATTCATTGGGGAAGTGTCGGAATTATTCACCGTGCACCTCGCTCTCGTCATCCTCGTCCGAACTGCCTGACATCTGGCTCAGTCCCGCGAGCAGCGCCGGAGCGCCGAGCAGCACCAGAGGTACCGAATAGAGGAAGTCCTTGGTGAATTCCGGATATGGGGTCGTGCCCAGATCTGTCCGGAATCCGATTTCCTCGAATGGCACGGCCGAGAGGTAGAGCCACCCGGTTCCGCCCGCTTCGTATTCGCCGTAAATCTTATGCACGTAGTCATCGGGATGGTTGTAGATCCGGGTCCGTGCGATTTCCATCAGGTCACGCTTGTTGCCAAACATGATCGCATCGGTAGGACAAGCCTCGACACAAGCCGGGGTGCCGCCCACCGAAGTGCGTTGGTGACACAAGCTGCACTTCTGGATCTTCGGGTTCCACGAATCGTACTCGAACTTGGGCACATCGAAGGGGCAGGAGAGCATGCAGAAGCGACAGCCCATGCACTTGTCTCCGTCCCAGGTCACGGGCCCCAGTTCGGTCTTGGCCATCGCGTTGGTCAGGCAGGCCGCCGTACAGGCCGGCTGCCAGCAGTGCATGCACTGGCGCTTGACGAAGACATCGCCCTTGGACGTGTCAAACTTGTTGACCACTGTCCACTGCTTCTCGTCCGTGGTGCGCAGGTTGTCCAGAGCGCCGTCATTGGCCACATCGGGCACCAACATGGAGTTCTCTGTTCCACAAGCCACTTCGCACGAACGGCAACCGATGCAACGGGTTGTATCCACCAATACGCCGAGAAACTCGGGCGCATCAGGGTCGGATTGGGCGGCCTTGGCCTCCGCCCCCATCAGGGTGGCGCCAACCGCCCCGCTCAGTTTTAAAAAATCACGTCTGTCCATTTCTATTCTCCTCTGGAATCCAGCCATTGAAAATCAGGATGCGTACTCAAGCTACTTGGCGTCCTTAATGTGACAGACGCCACACTCGGCACTGGCTTCGGCACCTGTTTCAACTTCGTGGCAACTCCAGCAAGTCTTGTGGATCACAACCTTGGCGCTCAGCGTCTCATCAGCGAGATCCGAGCCGTTCCGGTGGTGACAGTTCGAACAAGCCTGCTCCTTGATGGGAGCGGCTCCGGGTACGTGACAGGTTTCGCAATCAATCCAGAAGTCTTCGAAGTACTCTTCATGCGGCATGTCGAGTTCAGCGGCATTGGTGTAGTGATGACACTCTTTGCAATCGACTTCGAAGTCCTCTATGTGTTCCAGATGGGGAAAATCAACATCCCCGACCACCGTTGGCATGTGAATCACTTCCGGCACATCATCGGACTGCCCGGT
Organism: Candidatus Krumholzibacteriia bacterium; assembly: GCA_030632925.1. Classification (GTDB taxonomy): domain Bacteria; phylum Krumholzibacteriota; class Krumholzibacteriia; order LZORAL124-64-63; family LZORAL124-64-63; genus JAGRNP01. Next base: position 13,420 of record DAOVTU010000019.1, read on the forward strand.
AACATTCCCGAAAGCCAGCAATGTCAGAGCCATGATCACGATCACCACCACAGGCCTGCGATAAGTTTTCATGACTTTCACACTCCCAGGCAGACTTTTTTGAACAAGTCCCATGTCTCATCGGACACTTTACCTGTTGCGTCCTTGCCGGCAGCGTTTCCGGAGTGCACGGCCTTGATGCGGTCGCGGTACCACTCAACAGCATCTGCGCCCACGTGCAGGTGCACCAGGTCAGCCGTCAGGTGACTCGGATTGATGCGACAGATCCAGCCCTTGTCGAAGGAGCTGACCTGGGCCAGGTCCAGATTGGTCGGCAGTTCGGAATTCACCTTCACAACCGTGCCTGACACGGGGCTGGTAAAGAACAGCTTCTTGTTGCCACGCACGAGCCCGAACAGGACCTCGCCGCGTTCGACAACCTGTCCTTCGAGAGGCAGTTCCATGTCACCGGCAACACCCAGGGTCCGATTGGCGAACTCATCGAGCCCGACCCGCACATCACCGGAACGTTCCAAGCTCGCCCAGGTGTGTTCGTCGGAAATAAAGACGCCACCGGGCACATTGATCACCCGCGAAGATTTGCCGTTCTTGGCGCCATTGCCGTTGGCGGTCTGCAGCTTGACCTCGGGGGGCTGCTCGCGCTCCAAACGGACCGAACGCTTGGTCTGGATCTTATCCACGAATGAAACCAGTTCATCTTCAGTGAAAGGTTTCTCCACGTGGTCTTCGGCGCCGTATTTCATCGCGTCAACGGCCGTCTCGACTGTGGCGTGACCAGTGATCATGACCACGTCGATATCCGGA
>DAOVTU010000046.1 GCA_030632925.1 Candidatus Krumholzibacteriia bacterium
ACCTGGGCCAGGTGTGCTCTATTTATCCGCGGCAGTTGAACCGGGTGGGCGAGCGCACGGAGTTGAGTTTGTCGCTGTCCTGTCCGGAGGCGGCCAAGGCCTGCTTGGCAACCGGGGAGGCCGTCGAACCGGTGGCGCTGGCGCCGGAATTGGTGGCCAATGAGAAGTACTTTCTGACCCATCAGCAGGATGACGATCATCCGGATCCCTATTTTCAGCACAGCGATTTGGTGCGGCAGGTTTTCTGGCAGTTGCTGAGCCTGGCCGATTTGCCATTGGCTTCGAGGCTGTTTATTGGTGCCTATTTTGCGAACCGTGTGGCGCCCTTCTTTCATGGGGGTACCCAGACTTTTGATTCAAATCTGCTGGCCGATGAAGTGGACCGTCTGGGGCAAGCGGAGCTGCTCACTCAATGGCACCAGCAATATCAAGAGACCCAGGCGGGCGGTGGCTTGGCCATATCAATCATCCTGACAATTCTAGTGGGCAAAGGCCGCCAAAATACGAGCCTCAGTGGAAGTTTGGAGGACATTTGGCGGAATTATGAGTGGTCCGATGATTGCGCCGAAGCGCCGAATTTCAGTGGAGTCTTGGACCAGTATTCCATGCGTCAAAAGCGGTTGGAGATTCTCTTTGGCGAACAACATGATCGCCATATGACCAACTTCTGCTTCAACCACATCTTCAGGGAGCCCAGCACGACAGCGCCTACCCTGCTGAGCTATCTGCAGAATCTGTGCATACGCCGTGCGATCCTGCGCTTTCTGGTTTTCAGCTCCCCAAGATGGAATGGTATCGTTGCCGACGACGGAGCCGTATTGACGCCCGAGTTGGCGGCGGAATTCGAAAACGTGTCCGTTGAGATGTTCTATCGTTTTTCACGAACCATCGAACACGACAGCACGCTGACGGCCAAAATTCAGAAAACCCTGGCTGAGCAGGATATGGAAAGCCTGGCCCATCTGGTTTTGTTGTTGAAGGTCTGACTCAAAAGCGCAGGGACAGGCAAGTCAACCCGCCGTCCATCTTGCGCACTTCACTCATGTCCAGCACCGTCACGTCCCGGCCCAGTTCATTCAGTTGGGCGCGCACACCTTCGTAACCCAGTGGGGTGAGCAGGTGCTCGTTGATGCGCAGAGTATTGCCGGCGTATTCTTCACCCACAGGCACGATGAGGTGGGGGTAGCCAAGCAGTTCTTCACGCTTGGCGAAGTCGGCCGTCAGCAGCAGGGTCTCCCCCAATTCGTTCACACTCGATTTGAAATGCAGGCCGGCGGCCACAGGCACGGTGGCTGCGGTGTGGCCACATCGGGCCAGGATCTGCATCAGCTGTTCGGCCCCGGCGGGATTGGTGCGTTCGGAAAGGCCGATTAAAAAATGGTTGCCCAGCATGAGCACGTCGCCGCCGTCGACGGTGCCGGGTGCAGCGATGTGTTCGATGGTGCGGTGGCTTGCCAGAACAGTCGCGATGCTTTCGGTTTCTCCGCGGCGACTGGGGTGGCCCAGCCTGGTGATGACCGCAACATGGGGCGTAACGATGGCGGCATCCTCGACGAAGTGGGCATCCGGATAGCCCGGCAGGGCGTCCAATACTGTAACCTCGAGGCCCAGATTGCGCAGGATCGTGACGTAGGTATCGTGTTGGTGCAGTGCCAGTTCGTAGTTCGGCGGGCCGAGTTCGGATGTGGTCAGGCCCTGCCCCAAATCAGGACCGGGGCGCCGGCAGATCGCATGGCTGAAGGTGGCCGGAATGATCGTGTGCATGGTGGGGCCTTTCTGTGATTTCCCACTTCGAAACCCATCATATCCGGTTCAGAGGCCAGTGCAACCGCCATTCCGAGGCCATCGGGACCCTGTCTTGACTTGTGGGGGGCGTCCCGGTAGAATCATCGGCGTGCAAACCCCTGACTAACTGACCGCTGACGCTGGACATTCAGAAGCCAAGCCGGCACTTGTGTGTAAGGCTTGGTATTTGGATGTAAGGCGCTTCCCTTTATCCCTCTGGAGGAGACATGACCAAGGGACATCCCAAAGGTCTGGTCGTGCTGTTTGGCGCCGAGATGTTCGAGCGTCTCTGCTACTACGGCATGCGTGGCCTGCTGATCCTGTATTTGACCAAGGCCCTGATGCAGGGTGATACCGAAGCAATCGGCATCTACGGCGCCTACACGGCCCTCGTTTTTGCAGCCCCCGTGGCTGGCGGCAAGCTGGCTGATGCGGTGCTCGGTTATCGTCGCGCGGTCATTTTTGGCGGCATCGTCATGGCCCTCGGTGAGTTCATGATCCTGGGCGGGACCCAAACGTGGCTCTATCTGGGCATGGCCACCATCATCGTGGGAAACGGCTTCTTCAAGGCCAACATCTCGACCATCGTCGGCCGCCTGTACAAGGATGGCGACCCGATGCGGGATTCGGGCTTCACGATTTTCTACATGGGGATCAACATCGGGGCCTTGTTGGCCACGGTGGCGATTGCTCCCATCGGTGAACATTACGGCTACGAATGGGGCTTCGGTCTCGCTGGTGTCGGCATGCTTTTGGGTGTGGCGATTTTCATCATGGGGCAGGGGCGTCTCGAAGGTCATGGCGAACCGGCTGATCCGGTGGCCTTGGCCAAGTATGGCAAATTCGTCTACGGCGGCGCACTGGCCGCGATCCCGGCTCTTTTCTACCTGATCACTTATAGCCAGAAAATCACCTTCCTGGGGCAGGGAATTCTGTTCTGGTTGTTGATGAGCCTGTTGGTGTACGTCTGTTTCAACCTGTTGCGCGAAGGCTTCAAGGGCGGCAATGTGCAACGCGACCGGATCATCGTGCTGATGATTCTGATGGTCTTCAACGTGGTTTTTTGGGCCTGTTTCGAGCAGGCGGGCAGTTCGCTGACTCTGTTTGCCGACCGCAATGTGGACCGTGAAATAGAGGGTGTCGCGGCTTCTCTTATTCCGGTAATTCTGGCCGTAGTCGGGGCGCTCTACCTAGCGGGTGGTCTGTTCCTTTGGCGCAGATTTAGCCGGCCAGGTGCTGTCGATGCAGCCTGGAAACATGCTCTAACGGGTGTGTCGTTTTTGGTAGTGGGCGCTGGGTTACTCAAAATGCTTGCAATGTTTCTGGCAGGTTACATTATGCCAGCCTCCCAGACGCAGTTCTTCAATCCGCTCTTTATTATCCTTTTTGGATCCATCTTCTCCGTGATGTGGATCAAGTTGTCGCAGCGCGGCAAGAATCCCAGCATCCCCATGAAATTTGGCCTTGGTATCATCCAGTTGGGCCTCGGTTACCTGATGCTGTTGGCGGGTGTGAATCTCGCCGGACCCGAAGCCATGGTGCCATTGTTTGTCCTGGGGCTGATGTACCTGTTGCACACCACGGGTGAGCTTTTCCTGTCGCCCATCGGACTGTCGATGGTGACCAAACTGGCGCCCAAACACATGACTGGCAGCGTGATGGGAGTCTGGTTCCTGAGCTTTGCCTTTTCCATGTACCTGGCTGCGGTGTTGGCCAAGTTGACCGGTGGCGGCGAAGGTGAAGTGGTCGCCGAGGTGACCGCGACCGAATCCCTGGCCACCTATGTCGATCTGTTCGGGAACATGGGCTTTGTGACCGTGGGTATCGGCGTGCTGCTGATACTGCTGTCCAAACCGTTGACCAAGATGATGCACGGCGTGGAGTAGTTTTCGGCGTTCGTCTGAATATGGAAAGAGCCGACCCTGTTCGAGGGTCGGCTCTTTTTAATAGTGTCAGACCGCTGCTAGATGCCAGCCGGCAATTCGTAGCAGATCACTTCGTAGGGCGCTGGTTCTTCATCCTCGTCCTCATCTTCATCATTGCCACCACCGCTGGATATCACCATCGTCATCATACCGCCACCGCCACTGAAGGAGCGGTCTGGGGCGTTCTGGGCTTCCTTCAAGACGTACAGGTGGTTGCCGCGGATCAGGTACTGGTCGTCGTCCGGGCTGTAGTCGGCCTCGAGGCGCATCTGGTGCACGAAGCGTCCCTTGGTATCGAAGACGTCGAACACACCGATGTGGCCTTCGGGGCAATCCCGCAAACCTTCGCTGCTGAGGACCCAAAGCTCGCCGTTGGGCCGGGCGATGACGTCGCTGATGTCGCGGGCCATTTCTTCGATTTCCATCTGGACGTTGCCGCCAAAGCGTTCGCGCATTTGTTCCTGCTGGCGGCGTGCATCCTCAATTTCTTCATCGGGCCGGCGCACCGATTTGTATTCGCGCCGGATGTTGCGCACGGGCTTGCCGTCGGCGCCAAAAACTTCGACCAGATACTGGGACGTGCGCCGGTAAACGGCGATCTGGCCATCGGAGCCGACGGACCAGTTGTTCATGAAGTCGTTGTCCTGGCCGGTGGAGATGGAGATGTTGCCGCCACTCTGGGTCTCCATGGTGTGCAGCAGTTTGTGTTGCAGGGTGCCGTCCAGGTTAAAGGTGCCCAGGGTGTGCCGGATCTCGGCGTTGCCCTGGTTGAAACGCGTGCTGAACAGGCCCATGACCATGCGGTCGCCGTCCACGGCAATACTCTGCACGTGGCTACGTTCGCCTTCACCGTCGCCCAACTCGATACTGGGGCGGGGCAGACCTTCGTGGTCGAGCACGACCATGTGGCTGGGCATCATTTCGACGATGCCGACGTTGCGGTCCGGCAGCAGGGCCAGGCTGATGGCGTTGCGGAACTCGCCCGGGCCGTCACCTTCATGACCCAGCGTGCGGCGCACTTCGCCGGTGGGGCTGATCTCGTACACCGTGCTGAGGACCGCATCGAGCAGGAACGTGGTGCCATTTTGCGCACGCTGCGCGTCGGTGACCAAACCGAAGAGGACCTCGTCTTCGTCGCCGATCCTCCACTGGGGTTCGGGTTTGATCACCGACGGCTGGTTCAATGGTTGGTTGGGGTTGTAGACCGTCAGGATGCCATCCTCGTAGTCTTCCTTGCCTTGCCAGGCGGGGGCGGCCAACGCCGTCATGGCCGTCAGAATCAGGATCGTGGCCAGCACAACGCGGGCGGCCGGGGTGTGCAATCGGTCAAAAAACTTCATGGGCTACTCCAGAAAATTGGGGTGGGTGCGACTCGTTCGCCTCAGGACGCACAGTGTAGGTCAACAGTTGCAGATCTGTCAGTTAAGGGATGTTAGTGTGTGTTAAAGATTGTTAATTTGGGTGTTTACGACTGGTTGCACAGGCTTCGGGGCTGTATGATTTGCCCATGAAAAAAACCGGAAAAGGCATGCCCCGCTTGTTTGTGATCCTCAGCCTGGCCCTCGCGGGCCTGATGTTGCTGCAGGTCCTGCTGCTCAAGTACGCCTGGGATTTGAAGGAGCAGTCCTTCACTCGTGGCGCCCAGTCGGCCCTGACGGCGACCGTGCTGGCGCTGGAAACCCGCGAGATCGAGGGCACCGCCCATGAATTCTTTTTGGGCGACAACGACACTTCTTTCGAGGTGACGCGAGTGGTCGTCACCGATGGCAAGCCCCAGACGGGCACGGCCCAGATAATTGATGTGCCAGGGATGGTCGTGCCAGTACCACCGCGGACCGTCTCCGAAGGTGTGCCGGAAGTGGAACGGTTTCCGCACGCCGCACCCCATTCTGTACATGAACGCTTCCGGCGGATCACCGAAAACGCAATGCACATCGGTGACCAGGATTCCATCATGGTGATCATGAGCACCGATGCGGACCTGCACGCCGAGACCATTTCGCTACATACCCGAACGCGTCCATTGGCCCTGCGTCGGGTGGTGGGCGATTGGATCACTCGCGCGCCCCAGCCCATTGCCGAACGGGTGGACAAGGTTGAAATCGGCGAAGTGCTGCAACAGGAACTGGCCAAGCTGGGCATCAATGCCGAGCCCAGTTTTGGTGTGGTCAAACCTGCGGACGAAGGCTTTTTCGAGTTCAAGACCACCGTCAATGGCTACAGCACTTCCTCCCGCACTACAGCTGAACCCAAGGCCGAAGTGGTCCTGGCCAGCGACAACATCACCGATGCCGAATTGTTCGCCAGCCCCTACAAACACCAGTTGTTCCCGCTGGATCCGTTTGCTTCTCCCTACGACTTGGTGATGGTGTTTCCCGAGCAGAAGATGTACCTCTTCTGGCAGATCTGGCCGCTGTGGCTGGCTTCGATCCTGTTCATCGCGGTGATCGTCTACAGTTTTGCCCGGGCCTGGCGCACCAATACCGAACAGCGCCGCTTTGCCGACCAGTTGATGGATTTCATCAACAACATGACCCACGAATTCAAGACCCCAATTTCGACCGTGGGCCTGGCGGGCGAAGCGATCACGCGGGATGATGTGCGCGACAAGCCCGAGGTGCTTTCGCGCTACGTGGGCATGATCCGGGACGAGAACGAGCGCATGCACCGCCAGGTGGAAAAAATTCTACAGATGGCGCGGTTCGAACGCGGCGATATCGAATTGAAGCACGAGCCGATCATCCTGCATGATTTGCTGGCGGCGGTGGCCGAGTCGTTCAGCCTGCAGATCGAGCAGCGCGGGGGCGAGTTGGTCCAGGCGTTGCAGGCAGCAGACCACGAAGTGCGGGGCGACCGGGTGCATCTGGAAAGCATTTTCAGCAACCTGGTGGACAATGCGGTGAAATATTCGCCCGAGGCGCCGCAGGTGAAAATTGCCACGGCTGTGGTCGATGGTTTTCTGGTGGTCAAGGTCACGGACCAGGGCATGGGTATCGAGCGGGACAATCAGCGGCGGGTTTTCGAAAAATACTACCGCTGCCCCACCGGCAACCGGCATGATGTGAAGGGTTACGGCCTGGGCCTGAGTTTTGTCCAGAGCCTGGTTGCGGCTCACCACGGCTTTGTCGAATTGAACAGTTTGGGCGGCCAGGGCACGACCGTTACGGTGAGCTTGCCCCTGCTGACCAGCGAAACAGCAAAGGATCCCACATGACGGCACCGGTGAACCTGTTGCTGCTGGAAGACGACCCCAATCTGGGATTGATCATCGAAGAATCCCTGGTGCGCGAAGGGTTCACCGTGGAGCGCCATCTGGACGGCAAGGCCGGTTTGATGGCCCTGTCCCAACGTTCGTTCGTGCTGTGCCTGGTCGACGTGATGATGCCCGAGATGGACGGCTTCACCTTCGCTGAAGAATTGCGCGGCCTGGGCAATACGACGCCCTTCATTTTCCTGACCGCCCGTTCCATGGTCGAAGACCGCATCACGGGTTTTAAGCTCGGCTGCGATGACTACATCACCAAGCCGTTCAGCATGGAGGAGTTGTTGCTGCGCATCCAGGCGGTATTGCGACGCCAGGAAGCCGGTGGGATGGGCTCGGGCCTGCCCGATGGTCCCATAGCCCTGGGCAACTACGTTTTTGACCCCAAGCCCATGACTCTCACCCTGAATGATGATGTGCAGCGCCTGACCGAGCGCGAAGGCGAATTGCTGGGCATGTTGGCCGCGAGCCTGGACCAGACCCTGGAGCGGGATGTCGCCCTGCGGGCCATCTGGCAGGATGACAGCTACCATGCGGGTCGCAGTATGGATGTGTTTATCTCTAAGTTGCGCAAGCATTTGAGTGGTGATCCGCGGGTCGAGATTCGCTCGGTGCATGGGCGTGGCTTCCGTTTGTTGGTCCACGAATAATATGGCCGGAAAAATGTGGTTCCCGCGGCCCTGATAGGGTATTGTACCGGGGCAATACGGGATCAGCGGTTCCCCCTCCGGGAGACCGCTTTTTCATGGCCCATCGCTCCCCGGCCCGGGTCAGATTCCCTTTTCCATCATTTTTCGGAGGCGACCATGACCAAGGCCCCAGCAGAGGTCCCGAAGGGACATCCTCGCGGCTTAAAAGCCCTGTTCTTTACAGAGATGTGGGAGAGGCTCGGCTTCTACCTCATGCTCGGGATCCTTTTCCTGTACATCATCGATACCGAGCGCGGTGGCCTGGGCTTCACCACTGCCGTGGCCGGCGAGATCTACGGCACCTACATGGCCTTCGTGTACTTCACGCCGTTCATCGGTGGCATGATCGCCGATCGCCTGCTGGGTTACCGCCGCAGTGTGCTGATCGGTGGCCTGTTGCTGGCGGCCGGATATTTTGCCCTGGGCATCCGTTCCATGCCCACCTTCTACGCCGGACTGGCGCTGCTCTGCTTTGGCAACGGTTTTTTCAAGCCCAACATCTCGGCCATGGTCGGCAATCTCTACGCGCCGGATGATCCGCGCCGCGATGCGGGTTTCAATATTTTCTACATGGGCATCAATATCGGCGCGACGATCAGCGCCCTGCTGGCGGCACCACTGCGCAACCTGTGGAGCTTCAACATGGCTTTCACCGCCGCTGGGGTGGGCATGCTCATCGGCGTGGCGGTCTTGCTGTACAGCTGGAAGGGTCTGGAAAAAGCCGATCGCAAACCTGTCACCACTGAAGGCGACTTCGGGTTGAAACAGGTCTTCCTGACGATTCTGCTGCCGGCGGCGATATTTGGCGTAGGCGGCTATTTCGTGGGCCAGGCGATTCCGTTTGTGGCCAATTCCATCGGGCCGGTCACCTTTGGCTTCATCATCGGCATGCTGCCCATCATGGCTTATTTCGGCCACATCGTGCGCAGCGCCGGACCAGAGGAAAAACCGGGTCTGGCGGCCTTGATACCGGTCTATATTGCCGGTGGTGCGTTCTTCATGGTGCTGCATCTCAGCGGTGGCCTGATTACGGTCTTCGCCGAGCACAATACCGACCGTCAGGCCGAGTGGATCCCCACTTCGACCGAGTTCTACGCCCAAAAAGCCATGCCCTCCTACTACCACAACGCCTCACCGGATCTGGAACGCCCGGATGAACGCACGCTGTTCATCGTCCCGGACCGCACCGAGTCGATGTTCGGCGCCCGCATCCTGAGCGAATCGGCAGTGGGCGAAATTCGCGGCGATACCGCCAATGGCATTGAGGTGGGCAACGTCGGTGATGACGGGGTTGACGCCCTGTTCGCCTGCACGGTATATCCCGACGCGAACGTCAACCTGACGACCAGCAAGGATGCTCACGGGGTGATGACCACCAGCGTGAAAATCGACCCGGAGAAAACGGAATCCACCGGCAATGTTGCTCTATCCCGGTCGATTGACGGGCGGGATGTGCCGGTGGTCATGGTGGGCCAGGAGACGTTCGACAGTGTGTACCACGACGTGTCAGCCGATGCGCCACGCCTGGCACCCGGCAAATTTGTGCGCCTGCTCAACGCCGAGTTGCTGACCGGATTCTGGAACCCGTTCTTCGTGGTGATCTGCACCCCGTTGGTGGTCTGGTTCTTTGCCTGGCGCAGCAAGCGCGGCAAGCCCATCAGCACTGCACGCAAGATCTTCCTCGGTATGGTCATCACCACGGTGTCGGTGTTGATCATGGCCCTGGCTTCCAAACTGGGGGGCGATGGGGCGTCAAAAACGTCCATGAACTGGTTGATCATGTACTACCTGATCATCACCTTCGGTGAGTTGTGCCTGTCGCCCATGGGCCTGTCCCTGGTGACCAAGCTGGCTCCCAAGCGCCTGGTGGGCTTGATGATGGGTGGCTGGTTCCTGAGCACGGCCATTGGAAATAAAATGTCCGGCTTCATCAGTGGCCTGGAACCCAGCACCATGATGTTTGTCCTGTTGGCCATTGCCATTCTCGGTGTGGCCGGCTTCATCTTCGTGATGCTGCCGCGCCTGGACAAGGCCATCAAGAAGTACGGCGCCTGATCGTAATGTGACTCAAGACGGCCCGCACTCCGGTGCGGGCCTTTTCCCTGCGAGGTAAAGAGTGAAACGCGTGATCATCCTGTGGACTTTGGCCTTCCTTCTGACGGCCGCCTTCCTGGTCTGGCAGAAAATTTCCGGTCCCACCTACGAAGTGCGCTTCGACACCGAAGTGGCGGGCGTGCCCCTGAAGGGCGAACTGCTGCGCACCCATAGCATCAACGGCGACTTGCCGGTGACGGTGAACATCAGCGACCCGAGTGTCGAAGGCACCGTCATCTGGCGGCGCTATCCGACCGACGAGCCTTTTGTGCGCCTGCCGATGACCAACGCCAACGGCAAGCTGACGGCTGAATTGCCGCGCCAGAAAATGGCCGGCAAGCTGGAGTACAGCGTGGAATTCGCCAAGGATGGCCAGACAGTGCGCATCCCGCCCAAGGAAGCAGCGGTGGCCCGCTTCAAGGGTGATGTGCCGAATCTGGTGCTGGTCTTCCATGTCAGTTTCATGATTTTGGGCATGCTCTTTTCGACCGGCTGTGGCTTCGAGGCGTTGACCAATGGTGGCGCCATCAAGATGCTTTCACGGGTGTCGTTTGCCTTCCTGCTGTTGGGTGGGCTGATACTGGGCCCGATAGTGCAGAAATACGCCTTTGATGCCTACTGGACCGGCTGGCCCCTGGGTGGCGACTGGACCGACAACAAGCTGGCCGTCGGGGCCATCGTCTGGTTGGTGGCCATGTGGGGCACGCGCAACGCGGGCGTGGGCCGACCTTCGGGCAAGTGGCTTTGCGTACTGGCCATGCTGGCGATTTTTGTGATCTATGGCATTCCGCACAGCATTCACGGCTCGACCCTGGACTACGAAACCGGCGAACACATTCAGGTGATGATGGTGGAGTTTGTGCGGTTTTTAGGCTAAGAGGACCCGCATGTCATGTGACATTTTCGAGATCAATATGGGACAGCCAGCAGCATTGCTGGCTGTCTTTATTTCGACCAACCATAAGCAATGGAAGGCGTTGAGGATCATATCCCATTGAGTAGATGAGATTTAGCTGGTGAAGTGGGTTGAACCGCCCTAGGAATCGTGATAAAATCCGTTCTGGATAACGCTCCGGGGAAGGGGAAACAGGATCCGGCGCTGCTTATCCCAATCCACTCAATTGTGCGACTCTCACCGTTTGGAGAAACCATGTTCCGTTCTCGTCAATGGTTGCCCCATGTC
>DAOVTU010000645.1 GCA_030632925.1 Candidatus Krumholzibacteriia bacterium
ACCGCACCACCGATCTGAAATTCCGCGCCATCAGTGCCGGCGAAAAATCGCCCACGATGACCGCCCACTTCACCGCCATCGCCCATGGCTGGCGGGTAACAACCGCCAGCGAGCCCAACTCCCAATACACCGCCGGCGGCCCCGATGCCCTCATCGACGGCCGCCGCGGCCCGGACAACTGGCGCACCGGCGGCTGGCAAGGCTATGAAGGCGAAGACTTCGTGGCGACCCTGGAGCTGGGTGAACCCACACCATTAAAGCGCGCTGGCGCCAGCCTGCTGCAGGACATGCGCTCCTGGATTTTCATGCCGAGTGAGTTGGTGGTCGAGGTCTCCGCCGACGGCAAAACCTTCAAAGAGGCCGGACGCGCCAGCCACAACGTGCCCGACAACGAAGAGGGTGTTTTCCGCCGCGACATGATGGTGGATCTGGATGGAACACCAGTACGAGCAGTGAGGATCCGGGCCGTGAATTACGGACCGGTGCCGCAGTGGCATCCGGGTGCCGGCGGCGCGGCATTCATATTTGTGGACGAAGTTATTGCTGAATAGATGGGCTGAATAGATCGGCTGAATAGATCAGCGGTACATGGCCTTGAGAGCGCCAAACGATGATGCGCGATTGGGCACAGCCCCGGCCACGGCGGTGATCACATTGGTCCCGGCCGCAAATCCCTCGCTGAGCAAACCACAGGGCTGTGAGGGATCCACCCGGAAAAACACCTGCGGGTCCCAGTCGGATTCGCCCGCCGGGAACAGGCTCAATTCGGAAGCGCGGGTCCCGGACCCGTTCAACTGCTCGGCGTCGATGTAGACATCAAACTCGAACAGCGCACCAGGTCCGGCGAGGTAGTCGCACTCGCCCTCCAGGTAGGCGACCGGTTGCATGTCGAGGGCCGGATTCAAGTCGAAATCGCCAGCCGTGCCCGGGCCCAGATACCGCCAACGGTGGGCCTTGGCGCCACTGGTATGGAGCAACGTTCCCCAGTACCCGACAAAATCGTCCTGGGCCGCCGAAGGGCTGACCCAAAGATAGCAATGGGTCCACAGGCTTTCGGTCACCACCAGGGAATCCTGCTGGGTCGTGGCGCTCCAGGACAGGTGGAGTTCGTATGTGTCCGCCGGCTGGCTTTCGGCGTGGGCCGTTTGGGGCAGACCAATAAAAATCAGCGCCAAGGCGATTGCCAACGTTCTCATATGCTGCTCCAGATCAAGAGGCTTTCGGTTCCCATGCCACATCTTGGTAAATAAGACGGAGACTTTCCAGGAATTCCCACAGGACAAGTCGAAACCGAACGCCTCCCTACCTGACCAGCACCATCTTCTCCAAAAGCATTCCTCCACCGGCCTGCAGCATCGAAAAATAGACCCCAGACGCCACCGCCCGGCCACTGCCATCGGTCCCCTTCCACACCACCCGGTGTTCACCGGCGCCCAACTCCCCATTCAGCAAAGTCGCCAGCAACTGCCCACGCGTGTCAAAAATGCTCAGTTTCACCGGCCCGCCATCCGGCAAACTGAACCGGATTTCCGTCATGGGGTTGAACGGGTTGGGCGCAATGCCCATGGTCAGGCGTGCACGCGGAGCAGACTTCTCAACCAACGCAATTTCCTCTTCGACGGCCCCGGCATCCGGCTGTTCCAGGACAACAACCGAACCTGCCAACGTATCGCACTCGGCACCCAGGCCGACCCCCAGCCTGACCACGTCTGAAAGATTGATCACGCCATCCCGGTGGAAATCCAGGGCAAAGTCGTACGCGCCGCTTTCGAAGGTCCCCGCAAAAACGGTCACGTCGGACAAGTCCACACCGAGGTCGCCAGTGAGATCGGCACTGTTGACGAAGTATTCCAGACCCGCCATGCCGCCGGGATAGCTTGTCGTATTGAGCGAAGGGTCGGCGATACTCACTTGCAGCAACTCACCCGGGGCACTGCTGCCGCCGGCAACCAGCACGCCGCTGATCGTGGTGGTGCCCGTAGCATCGGTCGGGCCGTCGGCAATCAGCGGGGAGGCCGCACACGAGACCCATCCACCATTTTGGGCCATCACAGTGATGCTTGCGGCGGGAAAGCCCACGACCGGATCACCCAAACCGTCGACCAACTGCACGCCGATGGTGGCGTCAACCAGCACCGGGGAAGAACCGGGTACGCCGTCCCACAGTTGGGCCGCCGACAAGGCATCGCCCATGGCGTTGGGTGTGGCATAAAGCGATACGGGACCGGCGAGGGCATGCATCGAAAAAACGGTGGCGTTGATTTCACCGGTTGGGCTCGGACCGGCGGCATAGTTCTGAAAAATGTCCGCTTCGGGCAAGGCCCGGTCGAAAACGGCCACCAGATAAAATTCACCCAACCAGGGTCGATCGCCCGACAGTTCGTTGGCCAAGCCCAATTGAAAGGCGCCATCCCAATTGGACAAATCGCCACCCGCATCCCCGCTGGCTTTTTCGATCCCGTTAATGAAGATCTTCGTCACTCCGGCCAGGTCCCGGGTGTACACGACGTGGGTCAACTGGGTTTTCAAGGCCCCCGCCGGCGTCGCCAGGGCAGGTGTCCCGTTCAAACTGGTGGCCGTCGAGCGCATGCGAACTTCGTAGACATCCGAATCCGCCCCACAGACACCCTGGCCCAGCGTGAGGT
>DAOVTU010000212.1 GCA_030632925.1 Candidatus Krumholzibacteriia bacterium
AGCTTCAGGCTTTGAAACTGGGGCGCGACACCATCTACGCCTCGCTGATGGCACTGTTGGGCGAAGACCCGCAGGCTGCGGTGGAGTACGAACTGGTGCCAGTGGGCGATGCGGGTATGGACAGTTCGTTCCCTTCGGCGGCCGCTCTGGTGGACTCGGCCCTGATCAATCGTGGTGACTTGATGGCCATGAAGGACGTGGCTGCCGCCCAGCGGATGAACGCCAGTGTGGTCAAAGGCAGTCGCCTGCCTCAGGTCAGCGTCGGTGGAAACTTCAGCGGCGCCCACGGCGGCACCATTGATTTTGACGACACCTACTGGTCGGTCAACGCCACCGTCAGCATTCCCCTGTTCGATATGGGGCGCCGCAAAAACTTGTCCCACAAGGCCAACCTGACTGCCCGCGGTGCCGAGCTGGACGTGCTCGACATGCAGTCCAGAATACGGGCCGAGGTCACCGCCGCGGTTTCTGCGGTCGCCAATGCCGAAAGCAATATCACCACCCAGACGACGACCCTGGATCTGGCCAGTGAAATCAACCGCCTGGAGCGCCTGCGCTACGACTCGGGTCGCGGCGACATCGACAATCTTTTGAAATCCCAATCCGGACAGAGCCTGGCCGAGGCCGCCCTGGCCGAAGCCCGCCACGATCTGTTGATCGCTTTGAACAACCTGCAGTTGACCGTCGAAGGAGAATGCCGATGAGACGCCGGATAATTTTTGGAGTCATTTTGCTTCTGGTCGTGGTCTCGGCCGTGCGGCTGGTTCGGATGCGCAAAGGCCAACTGATGTCCCAGCGTGCTTCGACGGTGGCCATGATTCCGGTGCAAACCGGACAAGTGAGCCAAGGCGATTTTTCAGGCGAACGGGTCAGCTACGGCGTGATCAGTTCTGACCGTCAAGCCAGTGTGCGAGCGCGGGTTGGCGGCGAAGTGAGCCAGATTTTGGCCTGGGAGGGCGAAACCGTCAGCCAGGGTGACATCCTGCTGGAAATCGACGGCACACCCACCGCTCCGATAGCTGGACGCCTGGCCGCCGCGACGGCCGTCAACAACCTGAACCGGGCCGTCACTGGCATGCGCCAAACCACGACCAACCTGAAATCGACCCTCGACAACGACCGCATGCTGTTCGAGAACGAAGCTATCAGTGCTCAGCAGATGGAAGCGTCCGAGAACCGCTACAACGAAGCCGGGGTGCAATTGGCCGCGCTGCGCAGCGAACTGGCCGGGCAAAAAATGCAACTGAACGCCTTTACGGTGGTGGCGCCTTTTGATGGCGTGATCGCCAGCGTACAGGTCCAGTTGGGCGATATTATTGCGCCCATGCAACCGGTTCTGAGTGTGGAGGATCCTTCGCCCTGCAAAATCACCGCCACCGTTTCGGCGGCTGACATCCGGCGCATGAAGGTCGGTTCGCAGGCTGTCTTGATGCACGACGGCGCGTCCTTGGCCGCAACCATTGGCCGGATTCATCCTTCGCTCGGCGCCACCGGCACCGGTCGGGTCGACATCACCTTGCCCGCCCCTCCCTTCGGCCTGCCTCTCGGTTCGTCGGTTGAAGTGCGATTGGCTGCCGACGTCATGCCCAATGTTTTGCTGGTTCCGGCCAAGGCGGTTCTTGAAGGCGTGAGCCAAACCCGCGTGCATGTGGTCGAAAGCGACACCGTGCGAGTGGTGGCGGTTGAAGTCCTGGCCCGGTCCGGCGATGTCACCGCCGTGAAGGGCGCGTTGACCTCCGGCGACCAGTTGGTGCTCGGCAGTGATTCGTTGCTGATGCGCATGGCCAACGGCGTGCACGTTGCCCCGCGGGGAGCCAAATAATGAGCACCGACTCCAGCAACAACAGCTTCATGGACAAGATCTTCCAGAACCCCCATCTGGTGATGGTCTTTTCGATCCTGGTCCTGTTGATGGGCATTTATGGCAGCGTGGCGATCAAGACTGATCTGTTTCCGCCTGCCCAGCGTCCCACCGTAGCCCTTTTGGCGGCCCAACCCGGTGCTTCGGCCGGCGACATCGCAGCCTACGTCGTGCGGCCCATCGAACGGTCCTGCCAATCAACCAGCGGGGTGCGAAAAGTTTCGTCCGTGAGCAAGGACGAAGTGGGCATCGTGACGATCGAATTTGAATATGGCAAAGACCACCAGGAAGCCTTGACCGACATCATGGCGGCCCTCGACAAAGTGCGCGCCAAGTTGCCACCAGACGTGATGGAGCCGCAAATTTTCAAGATCGGCGATTTTTCCGTGCCGGTGATGACCCTTGCGGTCAGCCCCAGACCGGATGAACAACTGGACCTGCCGGTGACCAGGCAGTTGGTCGAAAACGACCTGAAAGACGCCCTCTTGAACATCCCGGAAGTGTCGGATGTCGAAGTTTTTGGCGGCGGCAACCGCGAGATTTCCATACAAGTGGATCCGGCTCGTCTGGCGGCCCTGAATATTCCTCTGCCGCTGCTGATGGATGTCATCCGCGCTGGAAACCGCGATGTTCCCGATGGCTTCCTGCTCGACAAAGACTCACAGATCGTCATCAAAACCCGCGGCGAATTGGAGCGCATCCAACAACTGGGCGACCTGCCTATCCCCCACGCCGGTCGGGTGGTTCACCTGCGCGATGTGGCGACGATCACCAACACGGTGGGCGATGCGACGTCGGCCTTCCACTTCAACGGCGAGGCGGCCATCGCGCTGAATATCCTGCGCCATGAAGACGCCAATACCGTAGCGACCATCAAGGCCATCAAGAAAGACCTGGACCGGATTGGCGCTGAATTCCCCCAGTTGGACATCGTCATCGCCGACTCGCAGGAACGCATCATCAACCAGTCCATCGACAACCTGCTCAGTTCCTTGCTGAACACCATGGTTGTAACGGTGCTGGTGATCTTCCTGCTGATAGCCGACCTGCGCTCGGCCCTGATTTCCGGCATTTCCATTCCCTTCACCTACTTCCTCACCTTCACTGTGATGTTGCTGACCGGCATGCAGTTCGACATCGTGACCATGACGGCGATCATCCTGGCCCTGGGGCTATTGGTGGACAACGCCATAGTGGTGCTGGAAAACATCGAACGCAGCTACAAGCTCAAGGGTGGCGACCTGACCGTCGTGGCCCGCGAATCCACCAAAGAGATCATGCAGGCCGTGTTCTCGGGTACGTTTTCGACCATCATCGTGCTGGTGCCGATCATGTTCCTGGGCGGCTATGTGCAGAAGGTGATGTTCCCGCTGGCAATGATCCTGACCATTGCGCTGCTCTCTTCGTTCGTGGTTTCGGTGACGATCATTCCCCTGGTGGCGCCCTACATTTTGCGCCACACGAACAAGGACGAGCGTCCGGTCCTGATTTTCCTGAACCGGATCGCCGGCTATTTCCAGAGCGCATTCGTGGACCGGGCCCGTGACTTTTTCGAGAACGCTTTTGTCTTCGTAAATCGCCACAAGGTGATCTTCCTGGTGGGCATCATGATCATGCTGCCGATCTCCATGCGCCTGATGGACATCGTGGGCCGCGACCTGATGCCGCCCATGGATACGGGCATCGTCAAAGTTCGGGTGGAGACGGAATCTGATTTTTCGGTGGGCCGAACCGAAGCCCTGCTGTCTTCCATCGAGGATATCGTAGCGCAGCAGGACGGCATGCTGGAGCAGCTGTCGTACATCGGCAGCGAGGCCGGCTTGATTTCGTTTGGCAAGGGCCGCACCTCGCAACAGATCGACATGACCATCAACTACATTGACCGCTTCAACCGCGACGAGTCGGTGTGGGAGTTGGAGGATGTGCTGCGCACGGAGATCCAGAAACTGGCCGGGGTCAAATTTGTCGACGTGACGGAATTCGGCGCCACGCCTCTGTCCAGCATCGCCGCCACGGTCGATGTGCAGATCGCCGGCAACGACTTCGAAACCCTCAACAGCGTGGGATCCGATGTCGCGGCCCAGTTGAACAAGCGGCCGGGCTACACCTCTGTCAGCCGTTCCTGGGCCATGGACCGGGCCGAATATCACCTGATATTCGACCGTCACGAGTGCGCCCGCAACGGACTGACACCGGTGGATGTTTCCTACCAGGTGGCCATCGCCTCGCGGGGCGTGCCGGTCAGCGTGATGCGCACCTTCAACCAGGATGGCGTGAACATCCGCTTCCGACTGGACACCTCGTCGCGGGAATCCATGGAGCGCTTGTTGTCCATTCCGATCCAGACACCGCAGGGTGTTCAGGTGCCCCTCGGGGCTCTGGCGCAGGCGGAAAAGGTGTTCGTGCCGTCGGTCATCACGCGCAGTGGCCTCGCCTACACGACCAACGTGTATGGCTTGCGGGCCAAGTCGCCGGTGTCGTTCCTCTACGACCAGCGCAACGCCGCCGTGGCCATGGTCGATGTGCCCGCCGGCGTCACCATTTCTTCCGAGGGCGAAATGAAGCAAATGAACGAATCGTTCGGCCGCCTGGGCAAGGCCCTGTTGGTCTCGATCATTCTGCTGTACTTCACCTTCGTGATCATCTTCCGCTCATACATTGAACCGGTGGTGATCATGCTCTCGATTCCCTTTGCCGCCATCGGCGGTGTCTGGGGCTTGTTGATCGTCGACAAGCACGGTTGCATGCCGGCCTTCATGGGCTTCATCCTGCTGACCGGCGTGATCGTCAACAACGCCATCCTGCTGCTGGATTTCGTAAAGGTGTACCGGCGCGAAGGCCACGAACTGGAAGCCGCCATCAAGATGGCCATCCGGGTGCGGACCAGGCCGATTTTGATGACGGCCACGACCACCATCGTGGGCATGATTCCCATCGCGGCCGAGCAGGCCATCGGGCTGGAGAGATTGTCGCCGCTGGCGGTGGTGGCCATTGGCGGGTTGATCGTCGGGACGTTCCTGACGCTGATCTATGTGCCGGTGTTGTACACGCTGCAGGAGAAGGTTATGGCTCGGTTTGGCAAGACCAGGCGGGTTGAAGCCACCACTGACTGATGCCTCAAATTGATCATACAACGACCTGAGCAGCCTTGACGGTTGCTCAGGTTTTTGCTAATATCCGCCAGTTCACCTTCTTATAGAACACGAACCCGGAGGTCACGACCAGAAACCTTGATACCCCTTGTGGACTGATTTCAGTCGTATGCATCGGTATCAAGCGTCCCCTGAGTCGTTGCTTGTACCGGTGTTGCGTGTCCTAAGGAGGTTTTTTTATGTTTACGATCCATTATTGCCGCGGGATTGCGGCAGCATGTTTATCAATCGCCCTGATTCTTTTTGTCGCTCCGATCGACGTGTCCCAGGCCGCCCTGCCTACGGCTCTGGAAACCGTCCACTATGATTGGGTCTGTGTCACGGACGGTGCATTGGTCGAGGCCTACGCACCTTTGGCGACCCACCGTCAGGAGCAAGGCTTGGCACCCCTTGTCGTCTCACTGGAAGAAGTGTTCCGGTGGTCACCTGCCGGCGATGATACGATGACATCCCTGCGCTGGCTGGCCGGTGTGGCCCATGGGCAATGGGGAGCGCGGTATCTGCTTCTGGGCGGGTCACACGCGACGCTGCCAGCCCCCATTCACCAGCTCACCGTGGGCGAAGTCACCTACGAATATCCGACCGATGCGTACTACGCCTGTCTCGCAGGGGAATGGGACGTTGACGGTGATGGCCTCTATGCCGAATGGGAAGAAGACGCCGCAGACCCAACCATCCACTTGCGAGTGGGCCGGATTCCGGCTGATGACGTGCTGGCAGTGGACAACGTCGTCACCAAGATCCTGGCCTTTGAAGGCCGAGATCCCGGGACTGCCGACGCCGGGCTCTTCGTGGCCTCACTCCTGCAGATGTACCCGGGATATGAAGGGCCGTATCCCGACACCGCGCTGCTGACGACCGCAGCCCTGCGCGACTCCGCCCTGGCCCATGACCCGGACCTGCGAATTGGGATGCTTTTCCAGGGGCCTCCCAATACGACCCTGCCCCAGGACGACCCACTCAATGAAGCAGCCCTGATCGACAGTCTGGGGGCCCGGGCCCATGACTTCGTATTCTGC
>DAOVTU010000005.1 GCA_030632925.1 Candidatus Krumholzibacteriia bacterium
CCAGGCGGTGATGGGCGCCACCGCGAATTGATTGCGGTTATTGCCCATGACCGTACCGCGATCCTCGACCACACCGATGACCTTGAAATGACGCCCGCCGATCTTGACCTCCTGGCCCACCGGATCGGCGCGACGTGGAAACAGGTCCCGGGCCACTTCAAACCCCAACACCACTACCTGACGCGAGTTGACCACGTCCTGCCGGACGATGTGGCGGCCCAGCAACAGCGGAATATCTTCGATCAGCGAGTAGTCCTCGGTAACGCCCCGAACCCGTGCGCCCCGGAATTTCTCGCCCCGGGCATGGATCGTCGCTGTGCGGATGATTACCGCCCCCACGACCGTGGCCTCCTCCATTTGTTCGACCAGCCAGTCCCTGTCCCCCAGGGAGAGGTCGGGATTGTTGAGCGATTCAATGAAAGCGTCGAAGTCTGTCAGAAACTGGAGATCGTTTACCCGCTTGATGGTAAAGACATCAGTGCCCTCGTCGAGCACCGCCTGGGAAACATAGCGGTCGGCGCCGTAGATCAGGGACACCACGGCGATGACCGACATGGTGCCCACGATATTACCCAACAGAGTCAGGAAGGTCCGCAGTTTGTGCCCGCGCAGACTGGACAGGGCAATGCGAACACCTTCGAGGAGATTCATCAGTCTTCCGTTTCGCCGTCGCCAGCGCTGGAGCTCCCGCGTCCCCTTTTGCCCTTGCCGCCCAACTTTTCGACCAGGGCCCCGTCCTTCAGGGTTCGCAGGATGCGGAAAGGTCCTGTGACGATTGTCTGGCCGGCATCCAGGCCGCTGAGGACTTCGAAATCATCCTCCCCGGCAATACCTATCTCCACCGGAAGGAATTTCACGAAGCCATCCTTGAGGATGAAGACACCTTCTATCTCCTCGCGTTTGACCTCCTCGGTTTTTGCCCCGGTGGTGTCCGAATCGTCATCCTCGATCCCGAAACCGAATTCTTCCAGCGCGGCCTTTTGTTTGCGGGCGCGGCTTCCGGAATAAACCCGTATGTCGCCGTTGTCCAGGGGCCATTCCCGCACCGTGACCGAGCCCAGGGGAACCGCGAGGGCGTCGCCGCGTTCGGCGACCGTGATCTCGGCCTTGGCTGACAGGCCCGGCCGGATGTTCGGCAAAGTACCCTCCAGGGTGATCTTCACCTCGAAATCGACAGCCTCACGGCTGGCCCCCGTGCGCACGCGCAGGGGACTGTTGCCTATCTCGGTAACCGTGCCGGTGAATTCCTGATTGGGGAAAGCATCGATCTCCACCAGGGAGGTCTGTCCTAGTTCGACCTTGACCACCTCGGTCTCGTCGACTTCCACCCACGCCTCCATGGTGCCCAGATCGGCGATGACCAGCAGCACCGTGCCCGGGTTGTTGAGGGTGCCCATGATGGCGTTTTCGCCCTCTTCCACGTTCAGCCGGGTGATTACCCCGGTCATCGGCGCGGTGATGGTCACCTTGGTCAGGTCATGGCGGGCCTTGGAAAGATTGGCCTGGTACTGGGAAATGCGATGTCTGGCGGCCTCCACCCTGGCCGCTTCGATGCGCGCGTTGGTCCGCGCTGTCGCCAATTGTTCCTCGGAGGTGATCTCACCCTCAAACAATTTCTCAGCCCTGTCCCTATCCTGGATGGCTTTGTCCAGCGAGGCTTCGGTCAGTTTCAAATCCGCCCGAGCGGAGTTGATGGTCGCTTCCAGCGCCTGGACCGCGGCGTCGTATTCGAAGGGATCGATCTCCATGAGCAGGTCGCCCTGTTTCACCCGCTGCCCCTCCACCACCGCCAGGTACACGATGGTGCCCATGGCGTTGGCGCTGACATCGACCTTGCGTTTGGGCTGGATGGTTCCCGAACACGTGACCATGGCCGTCAGGTCTTTCAACCCGATCACCTTGGTCTCGACCTTGGCCTCCGTCTTATCCCCGGAAGTGAGAATGGAGACAACCACCGCGATCAAGACGATCGCCGCCAGGGGAATGAGGATCTTCTTTTTCACTCTGCAACTCCTTGCCGCGTGGGCTACATGAAGAGGATACTCAGCGTCAGGGGAATAGCCGTCAGCAGGGCCCAGGGCAGCAGCACCGACAGCGCGGCCCCCGAACGGCCCATGTTGAATACTTTTTCAAAGCCGATGACCAACAGGAAAAGTCCCCACCAGGTGAAAAAATCTCCGTACGCCATGAGGATCTGATTTACCGCGGAAAGGGGGTCGGCGCCCGGCATCAACGCGGCCAGGCCGATGTTGACCTTGAATACGGATTCCGTCTTGAGGATGAGTGGCAATTTTATCAGGGAGTTGAGGGCAAATACAGGCAGGGAACCCCAGGACACGATGCCCAGGGCCTGATTGAAGGAGCCGACACCCCCGCCCAACCGCACGAAAAAACCCAGGACCAGGCCGAATATCAGGATGAAGATCCAGGTGGTAAACCCGGAGATGCCGGATTGGGTGAGCCTTTTGGTCGGGGAGATATTCAGGGAGTCATCATAGGCCTTGTCCGCGGCCTCGTCGGGAACCATCTGCATGATCTTGGAATCACGCAACATCTCTGCCTGTTCCGGCGCGGAAATGGGCGTGGTTATCCAGGTGAATGCGGCCATGGTGATCAAAACCAGCAACCCCGGCTGCCACCAGCGTGGGCTGACACCCACGTTTTCCATGAGTCGTCCAGGATTGGTAAAAAGGTCGGTGATCCGTCGGAAGAATGAATCGTTCATGGTCCGTTTTCTCCTTTGTCAATCAGTGGATTCATCCGGATAAAGCCGCGGAAGCACCTTCCGCCCGGACCGGGCCAGGGGACTATCCGCCTCGGCCCTGGCCATTTTTTCCGTGTCGGCGTGATTTCGCAGAAACTCGTCCGCGAAGTCGCCCGATTCAATTTCCTCCAGGATCCGCTTCATTTTTTCCCGCACCCTGTCATCGATGATGCGCGGACCCCGCGTCAACCCACCGTAGGCCGCGGTGCCGCTGATCCGATTCCGCATGCCTTCGATGCCTTGGCGGTGAAGCAGATCGGTAATCAACTTCAACTCGTGCACGCACTCGAAATAGGCGTTCACCTCGTCGTACCCCGCATCGACCATGACGTCGAAAGCCGACTTGAGCAGTTCGATCACTCCGCCACAGAGGACCACCTGTTCACCGAACTGATCGCTCACGCATTCGGCGCGGAAGGTGGTCACGAAACCGCCACCGACCAGGCATCCCGCCGCGTGGGCATAAGAAGCAGCCAGATCCCAGGTTTCCGGCGGTGAGGTGTCCGTCACCGCCAGCAGGCCCGGCACACCCGAGCCGGCCGCATGGGCCGCCTCGAGCATATCCCCCTGCCCCTTGGGGGCAACCAGAAAACAGGGCCGGCCCGGTGGGGGCTTGACCTGATCGAAGGCCACCGCGAATCCGTGGACAAATCCCAGGGCGGCATCCGGCTTCAGGTGCGGAACAATGTCCCTGGCATGGACTTCGGCCATGGCCTCGTCCGGGAGCATGAGCATCACCACATCACCGGCGGCGACCGCTTCGGCCACAGGCAACACGGTGAATCCGCTTTCGGTGGCCTTTTTCCCGGTTTTGGATCCGGTTCGGCTGCCGACGACCACTTCAACCCCGCTGCGCCTGAGATTCAGGGCGTGGGCACGTCCCATTGTGCCGTACCCGACTACCGTAACGACCAGTCCGACAAGGTGACTGCCGTCAGCGTCCTCACGCTCCACCACCGTACCCGGTGGCGGCGGGTATTGTTTGAATATTTTTTTACTCATAGGCCGCAGGATAGCGGGAACCGGGTTTCTTGACAAGAAACCACTTACGGGATAAATTCCCTGCCTGTCCGGAAAATCCGGTTTGGGGGATGTTTCCGGCACCAGGCGTGGTTTCAAGAATGGTACAGGTGGCGGCTTAGCTCAGTTGGTTAGAGCATCGGAATCATAATCCGAGTGTCCGGGGTTCGAATCCCTGAGCCGCTACCAGCAATTTTTTTTTGCCCGGAAGCATCAGCGATTCCGCACCTTCCTGCCCGGGCCCGAATTCCCCGTTTGGCCTCACAGAAATCCGGAGGCAGGGTGTCCCACAGTCCATTCCTTTCCCGAATTTCCGACCGCCTGGATGAGCTGTTGCTGCTTCCTGAGGCCGCCGTGCGCGTGGCACCAGGGCAAGGTCCGGCCGGGATCATTGTAGGACCCGGGATCATTGTAGGACTCAGCGGTGGACCCGATTCCGTAGCTCTTTTGCTGGCCGTCCGGCACTGGGGTCAGCAGAGTGGGCGCCCCGTAGCGGCTGCCCACCTGAACCACTGCCTGCGCGAGGCCGAAGCCGACGCCGATGCTGATTTTTGCCGCAACCTCTGCGCCCAGTTGAACGTCCCTCTTTTTACCGACAGTGCCGATCCCCGACCGGTGGCCCGTTCGCGAGGGCAGGGTCTGGAAGAAGCCGGCCGCCACCTGCGGCGCACTTTCGGCGAAGACCTATTGCGGGCAAACCCCGAATACGCCTGGCTGGCCACGGGCCACCACCGCGATGACCAGATCGAAACCGTGCTCATGCGCCTCTTCCGCGGCACCGGCCCCGAGGGTCTGCGGGGCATCCGGCCGGTGAGCGGCGCCTGGTTGCACCCCCTGCTCGAGGTGGACCGGGCCGAGATCATCGCCTTTCTCGAAAGTGACGGGCAGATCTGGCGCACCGATGCCTCGAATCTGGACGGCGACAACCTGCGGGCCCGGCTGCGACGGGAACTGTTGCCCCTGGCGCGCGGCATTTTTGGCCCCGGCTGCACCGAAGGCCCGGCCCGCCTGGCGGCCCTGCTGAACGATGATCTGGGCCTGCTGGAGAATCTGACTGCCGACTGGTTGGCCGGATGTCGGAATAACGACGGCCAACTGCGGGTACCTGACCTCACAGCCCTGGAAACAGCCCAGGCAAGGCGCGTATTGCGGGCCTGGCTGGCCGAAGCGGGGGCCGAAAGCGTGGCTCTGGTGCACATCGCCAACATCTGGGCCTGGGTGCAGGAGGGTGTTTCGGGCTCGACCCTGGATTTGCCGGGGGGCCTGCAGCTGTACCGCGAATTTGAGCGGATTTGCTGGCGGAGAGTGGAAACCCGGGGCCCGGCCCTGCGTTATGCCGGGGATTATCGTATTGTGGTCCAGTCTGGGGCCGATTTGGACGACCCCGTGGCCGTCGGTGTGGCTGAAGGCTGCGGCGACCCCCACGACGACTCCAGTTGGACGCTGACCTGTCCGGCGGAAATCCTGCACGGTCGGGTGCGAATCCGGAACTGGCGCGAAGGTGACCGGTTTCAGCCTTTTGGCTTGCAGGGCACCAAGAAATTGAGCGATTTGCTGCGCGAAAACCGCATTACCCGCGACGAACGGGCGGGCGTGCTGGTGGTGGCCGACGACGAAGGCATTCTGTGGGTGGTCGGCCTGGCCCGGGCCGAGCAAACCCGCTTGTTGCCGTCTACATCCCGGACAGTTACTATCACTGTCATGAAACGCATGGGATCCAATCAAACAAGGGACAACAATTGATGAGCCCGACTCCTGGCCGCAAAAATTCAGGTTCCGGAAAAAAATCGAACAAAGGTTCCGGCAAAGGATCCAAAGCCCCCCAGATGCCCGGCAAGACTGTCGGTTTCTGGATGCTCCTGGTCTTCCTTGTCTTTCTGGCCTACACCCAGCTCTCGGCTGACCGCACGTCCATACACGAGCTGACCTACTCCACCTTCCGCGAGCAGGTCGAAATCGGCAATATCCGCGCCATCGCCAAAACCGGCCTGGATGTGAATGGCGAGCTGCGCGAAGTGACCGCCCTGACGGTCAAGACCGGCACCTTGGAAGAGGTCGACCGTTTCCACACGCGCCTGCTGTCGGACCGCGACGACTTTGCCGAGTGGATCGAAACGACCAATCAGGATGCCAGCCTCAGCGGCGAGGCCCTGAAAACCAATTGGTGGGCCCACTTCCTGACCTACTACCTGCCCTTCCTGCTGATCCTCGCCTTGTGGCTGTTCTTCCTGCGCCAGATGCAGGGCGGCGGCAACAAGGCCTTCAGCTTCGGCAAGTCCAAGGCCAAGTTGTTCAACATGGACAAGCCCGAGATCACCTTCGAAGACGTGGCCGGTTGCGACGAAGCCAAATACGAGTTGCAGGAAATCATCGACTTCCTGCGTTCGCCCCAGAAGTTCCAGCGCCTCGGTGGTCGCATTCCCAAGGGTGCGTTGCTGGTCGGTTCGCCCGGGACAGGTAAAACCCTGCTGGGTCGGGCGGTGGCCGGCGAGGCCCAGGTGCCGTTCTTCAGCATGAGTGGTTCGGACTTTGTGGAGATGTTCGTCGGCGTCGGCGCCAGCCGTGTGCGTGACCTCTTCGAACAGGGCAAGAAAAATGCTCCCTGCATCATCTTCATCGACGAGATCGACGCCGTTGGTCGCCACCGTGGCGCCGGCATGGGCGGCGGTCATGACGAGCGCGAGCAGACCCTCAACCAGTTGCTGGTCGAGATGGACGGCTTCGAATCCAACGAAGGCGTGATCCTGCTGGCGGCCACTAATCGTCCGGACGTGTTGGATCCGGCGTTGCTGCGTCCCGGTCGGTTTGACCGCCAGGTCGTGGTGGACATGCCCGACATCGTGGGTCGCAAAGCCATCCTTGAAGTGCACATGAAGAAGCTGCCGCACCTGCACGAATCGGTTTCGACCCAGAAAATTGCTGCCGGTACCCCTGGCATGGCCGGCGCAGACCTGGAGAACCTGGTCAACGAAGCGGCCCTGTTGGCAGCCCGCAAAAATCGCGACGCGGTGACCATGGACGACTTCGAAGACGCCAAGGAAAAGGTCATGATCGGGCCCGAGCGCAAGAGCCGGGTTTTCACTGACAAGGTGAAAAAGGAAACGGCCTACCACGAAGCCGGACACGCCGTGGTGGCCTACCGCTGCACGGAATCCGACCCGGTGCACAAGGTGACGATCATTCCCCGTGGCCAGGCCCTGGGACTGACCTTCACCCTGCCGGTGGAAGACCAGTACACCAAGGACGAACAGAAATATCTGGATCAGATCTGTGTCTCTCTCGGTGGCCGGGTTGCCGAAGAGATTTTCCTGGGCAAGATCGGCTCCGGCGCCTACTCGGACATCCGCAGCGTGACCAGCCTGGCACGTTCGATGGTCACGAGCCTGGGCATGAGCGAATTGATGGGTCCCATCTCATACGAAGAGGGTGGTGGCCAGGTTTTCCTGGGCCGCGACTACGGACGCCAGACTTCGCACAGTGAAAAGACGCTGCAGGACATCGACAACGAGGTGCGTCGCATTGTCGAAGAGCAGCTAGTGCGGGCCCGCGAGATTCTCAACACCAATCGCGACAAGGTTGAGGTCGTGACCGCGGCCCTGCTCGAACGCGAGAGCGTCGACGGCGAAGAGTTCAAGATGTTGATGGAGGGCCAAGAGTTGCCCGAGGTGGAAATCGCGGTGGATCATAGTACTGGTGATTCGGAGGACGAAGAGAAGTCCCCGGAGCCCGTGGCTGAGCAGACTGAAGAGCCTGCGGTCGAACCGCCGACCGACAACGACGAACCGGACCCGCAGCCGTGAGTCGAGACCATTCAGCTGAAACACCCGAAGGGGGCCTGACGGCCCCCTTCGTCGCATCTGGTTTATCCGGTGCATCCGGCTGGGACCTCGGCCACCGCACCCTCACGCCCGATGGCCGGCCCCTGGTCATGGGCATCGTCAACCTGACACCCGACAGTTTTTACGGCGGGAGCCGGGCCGACGAAGTCGAAACCGCAGTGGCCAGGGCCTTGCAAATGGTCGCCGAGGGCGCGGACATGCTGGATCTGGGCGCGGAATCGTCCCGACCCGGTGCCAAAACCATCAGTGCCCAGGAAGAAGCCGACCGCCTGTTGCCCGTGGTGACCGCGTTGGTGGCTGAAACCGATATTCCCCTGAGCATCGACACCGTGCGGGGCGATACGGCGCGGCAGGCCCTGGACATCACACCCTGCGCCATCAACGACATCTCGGCCGGGGCTGATCCCCAGATGTTTGCCCTGGCGGCAGCGCGCGAGTGCGGCCTGGTATTGATGCACATGCAGGGCACGCCCGGCACCATGCAACGCGACCCGCAGTACCGCGACGTGGTGGCCGAAATTACCGGTTGGCTGGCAGCGAGGGCGCGGTTGGCCGAAGAGGCCGGGGTTCAGGCGGGGCGTATCCTGGTTGATCCGGGGATTGGTTTTGGCAAGGCGTTGGTGCACAATCTGGCGTTGCTTAAGGAATTGAGAAGCGTGGCGGGAGGCCGCCCCCACCTATTGGGCGCGAGTCGCAAACGTTTCATCGCCGGAGTGACCGGCGCCGGCGTGGATGACCGACTGCCCGGTAGCCTGGCGGCCCTGGCCGCGGCCTGGGCCGGCGGCTCAACCGTGGTGCGGGTCCACGATGTGGCCGCAACGGTTCAGTTTCTGGAGGTCATGCGTGCCATGTCCTGTGGCGCGCCGCGTACCGCCAAATGATCAGCGCAACGAATTAGCCGGCCCTTGGCACAACTTCCAGTTGAGCAACTCCGCTGCCGGTGCTAGATTATGTCCACCATGTGGGAAAACATCAGCAACAGCCCAATTATTGATATCCTCGATATAGTCATCGTGGCGTATTTGCTGTACCGCCTGATCGTATTCATCAAGGACACACGGGTGATCCAGATGTTCGTGGGTCTGGGCCTGCTTCTGCTGCTCTCCTTTGTCGCCAGCAACCTCGGCATGATCGTCGTCGGACGCATCATCGGCACCCTGCAGACCGTGTGGGTGGTGGCTTTCATCATCATTTTCCAGCCCGAATTGCGTTCGGCCCTGACCAATCTGGGTCTGCGCCGGGGCCTGGGTTTGTTTGGCACGGTGGCTGAAATTCCCCAGGAAGAAGAGCTGCTCGAAGCGGTGCGCAAGATGGCCAAGCGCGGCCTGGGCGCCCTGATTGTCATCGAGCGTGAAGTGCGGCTGAACAATTGGATCAAAAAGGGTGTGCCCCTGGACGGGGAAATCACCGCCGCCACCCTCGAGGCCATTTTCACGGTGCCGGGCCCCTTGCATGATGGTGCGGTCATCATCAGCCAGGGAAAAATCGCTGCCGCGGCGGTCATCCTGCCCATCACCGAGCGTGAAGAGTTGGGTTATGTGCTGGGCACCCGCCACCGGGCGGCCATCGGCATGAGCGAGCAGAGCGACGCCATCGTCATCGTGGTTTCCGAAGAAACCCGGGCCATCAGCGTGGTGGTCGACGGCAACATCAAGCGTGGCCTTTCGCTGGATGATCTGAGCACCGAACTGGAACGCATCCAGTTGCGCAAGAGCGGCAAGCGGCGCCGCAAGAGCGACCCGCCTGAAAAAGTCGATACGAAGGCCAAAAAGCCCGGCGACCCGGCAGCAACCTGATCCTTCGGCGGCGACCGGTAGCGGAACCCCCTCCAATCTTCCTATACTTTTTAAAACAGGCGGACCCGACCCGCTGATTTGCTACCCCACGAAGAGGAGTCAATCATGAAAAAACTTATCCTCGTTTGCGGTGTCGCCTTGAGCCTGGTCCCCCTGCTGACAGCCGCTGCACCGGACGATTTCAGCACCAGATCGCAGTCGGGCTGGTTTGATTTCGAAGACTGCGCTTTCTGCGAGACCATGACTGAAGATCCGGCCCTGTTGGCCCATACGACCTGGGAAAATCATCCAATCAAAAACGGCATGATGAACATCATGACCGTTGATCCCGCTTACGCGCCGGCCATGGCGCGGGCCGAGAAGAAGATGCACGCTCTCCACGAAAAGGTTCAGTCGGGCGACGTGGACCCGGCCGATTTGCAACTGTGTGGTCACTGCAAAAACACAGGCGCCCTGCTCGCGGCCGGCGTCGCGGTGGAGGAAGTGCGGGGCGAAGCGGCCGTGGTCAGCCTCTTTACTTCGAATGACCCGCAGGTCGTGGCCGGCCTTCACCAGCAAGCCAGACGCGATACGGCCGAGATGGATGCGCTGAAGAATCCGGGCCACAACCACGCCCAATAATTTCCCAACGTGGCGGTGCCGCACAATCCCTACTTATAATATTGGGGTTGTGGCGGCCCCGACCCGCCACGGCATCCACCCCCTGACGAGGAGTCAAATATGAAGAGAATCGCCCTGAATGCTCTGGTCGCACTTTGCGCCGTCACGATCCTGGCGTCGGTCGCTGTGGCCGGGCATCCCATGAAGTCCGAATCCGGCTGGTTCGATTTCGAGAGCTGCGCCTTCTGCAAGAATCTGGTCGAGGATCCCGACCTGCTGCAACACGCCACCTGGGAGACCCACCCGATCCAGACCGGGATGATGAATATCATGACCATCGAACCGGCCTACGCCGAATCCATGGCCAAGGCCGAAAAGAAGATGAGCGATCTGGGCATGAAAATTCAGTCCGGCGAGGTCAACCCCATGGGCCTGGAAATGTGTGGCAGTTGCCAGGCCACCGGCATGCTCATGATGAGCGGGGTCAAAATGGAGCGCATTGACGGCGATGCGGCCATCGTGACACTGATGACTTCGGATGACGCCGGTGTGGTGACCAAGTTGCAGGAAATTGCCAAGCGCAATACCAAGGAACTGGCGCTGATGATGGGCGGGGCGGAGCACCCGCACGCTGATCATCCCAAGGCGGAGCACCCCAAAGGGGAGCACCCGAAGGGGGACCACCCGCACTAGTTGCGTGGTGAAATGTTGAGGGGAAGGGGGCTGCCTGCTGGCGGCCCCTTTTTTAGGTTCGGGTCTTTTGCAGCAGAGCCAGATCGACCAGCACCAGGGCGGCCATGGCCTCGACAATGGGCACTGCCCGCGGCAATACGCAAGGGTCGTGGCGGCCTTTGGCGGCCAGGGTTTGCTCCTTACCCTTAAAATCAGCAGTTTGTTGGTCCTGCCCGATGGTGGCCGTCGGCTTGAAAGCGACCTTGAACACGACAGGTTCGCCGTTGGAAATGCCGCCCTGCACGCCGCCACTGCGGTTGGTGGCCGTACTGAGGGTGCCGTCCGGGCCAGCGACAAAAGCGTCGTTGTGGGCCGAGCCACGCAGTTGGGTGCCGGCAAAGCCCGAGCCGATCTCGAAGCCCTTGGAGGCCGGCAGGCTGAGCATGGCGTGGGCGAGCAAGGCCTCCAGTTTGTCGAACACGGGTTCGCCCCAACCAGTGGGCAGGTTGCGGCAAACGCAGGTGATGACCCCGCCAAGGGAATCTTTTTCGTCGCGGGCCGCGGTGATCGCCGAGGTCATCACTGCGGCCGCTGTGGCATCCGGGCAGCGCACAGGATTGGCGTCGACTTCGGCGCGGGTCACAGTGGCGGAGTCAATGTTGGCCGCGCTGTCTGTGCCCACTTGCGACACCCAGGCCACGATCTCCACCCCGTTTTCACCAGCCAGATATTTCTCGGCAATGGCACCGGCCGCGACGCGGGCCAACGTTTCGCGGGCCGACGCCCGCCCACCACCACTGGCCGAGCGGATCCCGTATTTTTCCTGATAGGTGTAGTCGGCGTGGGATGGCCGCGGCACATCGGCGAGGTCGTTGTAGTCGCCGGGTCGCTGGTCCTTGTTGCGGGCCATCACGGCAATGGGCGTGCCCAGGGTTTGGCCATTTTCCACACCCGACAAAATTTCGATGCGGTCGGCTTCCTGCCGGTCGGTCGTCAGAGCGCTCTGCCCCGGGCGCCGGCGGTCAAGCTGGGCCTGGATGTCGGCGGCGCTCAGCTTGAGCCGCGGAGGACAGCCGTCGATGATGGCCCCCACGCCACCGCCGTGGGACTCGCCGAACGTCGTGACACGAAAGAGTTTGCCGAATGTGCTGGACATAGTTGGAGCACCGCAATCTGGGCTGGGGTGTGGACCGAAGTTCTCCCGGGAGAACTTTTTACGGGATGTGTCTGAGTATCAGGATACCACCGATGGCTGTTTTTTCCCACCGGCAGAAGCTCGGGCCCGATGCCTAGGTTGTATAGGCGTTGATAATTGTACCAACGACACAGAGGGCAATTCCCAACAACCACAATCCCAGCAGGCGCGGCTGTTTTTTCTCCGAACGCCAAATATAGTACACGGCATATCCAGGGATCATCAAAGCCAGGACGGCCTGAAAAACATCGTCTTTGAAGATGGTCACAAAGATGATCAACTGCGCCGCGAAGGCGACAAACAATCCGGACAAGACCATCACATGTCCGACCATCTCGAAAAACGAATTCATATTTCAACCACCTTCTTGTCGGTCACCTGGTCGTCAAGGCTGCGCCAGCTCCCATTTCACATCAGACAAAAGCGAATCCGGCAAGACGCCACGCATCACCCGAAAAACGATTTGGCCCGCGCCGGAGCCCGCGCCCTGCGGTTCACCCGAAAAGTCGCCCACCCAGACACCCACCAAACGGTTGGCGGCAAAATCGTACACACTGATGCTTGATGAGGAGCAACGCAGCCCCACGGGCTGGCCCGCGTAGGTGTGGCCGCGCAGGACCTCTGAAAATAGTGAGCTATGGGATTCCTTCTCGCCGACCGATGGACTGACCGGCAAAACGGCCACCGGTTCGTCACCGCCTGGCACAACAAATTCAAAGGCGTCGTCCACCTCGCGAATCAACACTTCCGTCCCGGTCAGCTGGCCCGCATCGGCACCGGGCTCAACGCCTCCCCTCCGAAAACGCGGCAACCAGGCTTCGTATTTTTCTTGCAGCAGGGCCAGCGGCGTGTCGGTTTCCCACCCGCACACCCGCGCGATTTCACCTGCGATCGCCGCTGCGTCACGGGGTTCGCCCGACAAGGCCAGGCTGGTCTGCAATTCAAGCAAACCCGGCCATCCGGCCTCCGTGACGATCAGGTCGCACAGCACCGAACCGGCGGCGTAGGTAGCATCGGGGCCGCTGGCCGCGGCATAAAAGCCATCCCGCGTCAGAATATCCTTCAGTTCGACCAGCCCCATGCTGTGGTTCACCCACCCCATGTACTGGATCACCCGCGGGGCCCGGCCCCAGCGCCCGCCCAACAGGCAGGCCGTTCCCTCCTGCAGCAACGGCAGGGGCAAAAGCGGCGCCTCCTCCAAGGCGTAATTGAGCAGCAGGTGAGCAACTTCGTGAAAGTGGGGAAAGTGGCTGCTGATGACCGAACCGGTGGCCAGTTCGGCCATGCCCTTGGTGGGGTAGCCGGTCAGGCGCGCAACGGTTTCTTCGTCGGCCAGATAGTAGAGGATCTTGTGGCGGCGCAGATCGTCCAAGCGTTCCGGCGACACCGCCAACAGAGCCGCCGTATCCGCCACGTAGCGATCCAGGGCCTGACGGGCTGGTGCCGTGAGAAGCTTCTCATCCTGGCAGTGGTAGGCCACAAATTCGCTTTCGAACCGGGGCCAGGTACGGCCCGCAGCCCAGATGCGGCCAGCCAGTTTCCAGTCGTCGCCCACCGGCACCACGGCGTAGTGGAACGGCGGCGCAGCTGGGCCACCGACCAACTGCACCGGCACGACAAAACCTTCACCGTCGATATCGGCGGCGCCGACCTGCAGGCGCAGTTTGCCCCGCCGCAATTCCTTCAGGTATGTGTGCAGGGGCGATGCCAGGTCAAAGGAGGCTGAGGATTCGGCGTAGTTGATGTCCAGGCGAGAGCAGGCGGCAAGGTATTCCGGCGACCACAGGGTCACCACATTTTCGGTATCGCCAGCCAGCACGAGTTGCACGTAGTTTTTGACCAGGTCGGCGGGGCCCTCGGCCGCCCAGGAGCCCGATGCGAAGATCATAACCAGAAAAATCGAGGCCCAAATCTGCCGCACGCTCGTCCCCCCACTTTCAGAAACCCTGCCCGATGAGCGATGAACATTGCACACCGGAAACCCGATCGCCAGCCACATCTATTGCTGGCGAATGACCACCTCTCCACGTCCTTCGGCTCGAGTGCCCCAGACCATGACCGCTTCACCATGGGCGGTCATGGCCGCGTCAACCGCCTGATTATGAGCCTCGGCCCGCTGGTTGGCCAAAGTGCGTTCGGCATTGGTCTGGCGTATACTGGCCAGCTCCCGGGAATAG
Organism: Candidatus Krumholzibacteriia bacterium; assembly: GCA_030632925.1. Taxonomy (GTDB): domain Bacteria; phylum Krumholzibacteriota; class Krumholzibacteriia; order LZORAL124-64-63; family LZORAL124-64-63; genus JAGRNP01. The sequence goes on from DAOVTU010000005.1 coordinate 14,064, forward strand.
GCGAACTTGCCCATGAGATAGCTGCCGGCCACCAATACCAGGCCTGCATAGAGCGCTTCATCAATGGGAAATTTTTCGTCGTCCGGAAAGGCCATCTTCCCGATAACACCCGGCGCCAACGGGAAGACCAGAAATGTTTCCGCCATGGAATTGTATTTCTGCCGTTTTTCCTCGGCCCAGATTTCGTTCACCAGCGGCGCTGTGGTCATGACTTCGGGCAAGCCCACAATCTCGCGGGCCTCGTGCACCCACATCATCGGCGCGTGCACCTGGTGGCACTGGTCACAGGTGTGATCGGTGCGCACCTTTTTTTTCGACAAATGCTCGGGGAATTCCACCGTCTTGGCATCGACGTCTTTGCGACTGCGGTCGTCCCGGTCATGGCATGCCAGGCACAACACCTGGATGCCATTGCCGCTCGCAACAGGCATCGGTGCAATCACGAGCCCCTCCTGCACATGTTCCTCGTAGGGCGCATGGCATTCCCGGCACGAAACCGATTTGTGCAGGCCCTGCGCCTGGATTTTGGGAATCAGCGGATGACACTCGAGGCAGGAATCATTGGCCAGATCACGCTCGCTGCCGGAAATACCGCCGTGCGCATCCCATTGGTCGGCCGAAGTCAGAGCCCTCAGGTCAGCCGGCGTCGGCGGTTCCGGCGGAGTCTCCAGCAAGATGAAATTCGCCTCCAGCTTTTGCCCGGCCCGCACCGTCAATTGATGACTCAATGGCTGGTACCCCTCGGCGTTCACCAGCAGGGAATGAGTTCCAGGATACAGCATCAACTCCAGGGGCGTGGCATCATCGAGCACCTGGCCGTTCAAGGTCACAGCCTGTCCAATGGGATCGGAAAACACCACAACCCGGGCCTGATCGGCATTATCGTCCGGACGCGCGGCGGCCGGATCCTGCCCCCAGGCCGGAACAACGGTTCCCTGAATCATCAGCAGAAACCAAACCGCAGACAGTGTCGCGGCTTTTGATTGGCGCAGGCTAGGGATTGCTGACAAACCTTTCCAGAAGCTGGTCCGAGGTGATGATGTAGTAGATCGTCCCGGTTTCTTCGCTGTTCTCGTTGCTCATGCCCGGGCTCAATTTCAGGGACGAACTGAATTTCACCGTGGCCAGGATATCGATCTTGCCCGCGGTCTTGGCATCAGAGTAGGCATCCTCATCGATCCTGCCCCCGCTGCCGTAGGCCCAATAGATCAGTGTATCATGGGCCATGGTCGTTGGTTCGCCATATCGGGCCATCAGCTGGCCAACCATCTGTTTGACATCATCGACCCGCACTTCTTCGCGGCGCTGAAAAACAGCCAGCACCATATTGGTCTTCTCGTCGGCCACCACGAAGACCGCGCCACTGGCGAACTTGATGGTGCCCGGATACGCATCGTCCAGAAGACCATCCCGGGCCTGTTGCAACTGATCCGCCGTCAGAGGCGCGCCGATCAGGAAGCCCCCCTCGCCCATCTCAAGTTGCAACACCGCTGCCGCCAAGGGCATCTGGTCAGGGCCGGCGCTTTCTTCGGCTGCGCCAACGGCAGACCAAAGGCACAACAAGCTGCCCAGCACGATCATCAATCTCTTCATCATACACCTACCGTTGTCTGCTCCGTGATCCTCTTCGGCCGCAACGCGCCCCGCCCCAAGAGTGGAACAGGGCGCAATATTGAACAAGGCCGAATCTGTCCTCAATAAGCCCGCTGTGCGCCTACTGGCTCCGGACTTCTTTCATCACGCCTTCTTCGAATCCGGCCTGATACCACTGGTGCTCCGGCTTGGCCAGGATGTCGTTGACCGCAGCCTCAAACATGGGCAGCTTGCCGTGCGCAGCGGCCAGGCGCATCAGCTCGGGCAGGAAGTCGTGGTAAAAATTTTCCGCCACATCGTACATGCCGTGCCAGTGGGTGTAATCCGGGGCCATTTTCGAAGCGCCCACCCGCGCACGGCGGCCTTCGTGGTGCCACAGTTCCCACCACGACCAACCCAGTTCCGTGTTGAACAACGTTCCGGAAACCAGGCCCTCGCGTTGGGCCATCTCAAACAGACGTTTGGTCGGTTTGGCGAATTTGTCGTTGTAGGTCACGACCAATGCGTCGAACTGGGTGTAGAAATTGTCCACCACCTGCACACCGTGGCACTGCTTGCAAACAACCTTCATGTCGTCGCGCCGCATGGCCCAAGGCTTCACCTCGATCACTTCGTCCACCACTTCAGTCTTTTCCCAGCCGTCACCGACGACCACGAACTTTTCGTATTTGCGCTCCTGTCCCACCTGCGGCGCGATGTCGCCGGGCATGTCCACCATGTCGCCACTGGCAAAGGTGACCCGGTTCAGCTTGGCCGAAATCGGCGTGCGCAGGTTCCAGGAAATGCGGTCGCCTACATTGTGGGTATTGGCTGTCACTGATCCGTCCGAACGCAGTGTCGCGCCCATGTGGCAAGTGGCGCAGGTCGGTGCCGTGTAGTAGTCCTTGCCCAGCACCCACTTGCCCGCCTTCAGGATATTCATGGCATTCATGCCACGCTCGCGCACCGCCGTGTAGTAGGCGTTGCCGTGCTTGGACTCGGTGTAGGCCTCCATCTGGGGGTGATCCGGGCCCAGATGGCACTTGCCGCAGCTTTCGGGCTGGCGCGCGGTCGAAGAACGGAACGAGTGCCGGCCGTGGCAGGCGTTGCACGAACCCTGGCTGCCGTCGGGATTCAGGCGCCCGATACCCGAGTTGGGATAGGTCATGGGATCGAACATGACAGCCTGATTTTCGTTCAACAGCGCCTTGCCACTGGAGTCGGTCAGGACCCTGACCACCGAACCGTGGCACTGCCAGCACCCATTGGCGGCGTCGGCGTTGGACTCCATGGAACAGACGACCTCGCCCAGCACATTGTCCAGCGAAGCCATGATCTGGCCGGCGCTCGCGTGGTGCGAAGTGGCCATTTCCCGGCTCGCCTTTTCGTGGCAGAAGGCGCAATCGATCGGCGACTGGATGGTCTTGATGAAGGCCCCTTCATGCAGGTAACCCGCAGCATCACCCGGCTCGGCGGCGTGGCAGTTGTAACAACCGACCTGCCCGTCCTGGGCCGCCGCGTGGGGAGAATTTTTCCACTGCTGGACCATCGCGTTGTTTTCCTTCAAGTGGCAATTGATGCACTTGACGTTTTCTTCCTGGATGACGGTATCAGAGACATCCTTGGACGCGGTGGTGGTGCCGAAAACCGAACCGGCAATAAGCAGGATGACCATCGCCAATCCAGCGACCAGTTTCCCCTGTTTCATGTGAAGCCTCCTCAGACTTTGTTTTCCATACTCATCAAGCGATTCGAACCTTGTCTTTTCCACTTTCAAACTCGATTGCCGCGGGTTTGTCTTCCTGCCAAAATGGGAAAATCTTTCCCAGCCAGTACAAGACCACCAGCGGCAGGACCATCACCACCAGCGACAACAGGATTCCTTCACGCTCCAGCCATCCCGGCTGGAAAAAGACCGAGCCGCGCCCGCTCTTGGACATCAGTTGGCCACCGATCACCACGTTCCAGCGCATGAGCAGCACCTGCGCCAGGATCATCAGTGAAGCGGCCGGAGCCACCAGGCGCACCATCCGGTCACCGGGTTGGCCCAGATTCAGGTAGGCCAGCAGCAACAACGGGACGACCGACAGCACCATCACTTGCCAGATCCAGTAACTGTTGAACAGCGGCCCCCACAGCAGGCTGTGCAAGGTGTGCCAATGGCTGGTGGCCATGTAGCCGTGGGAAAACACTTCCAGCATCTCGAAGGTGAAATCGAGAATGAAGAAACCCCACAGGAATTTGAGGCTGGTGCGCAGGCAACTCATGTCCACTTCGCGTCCGGCCAGCTTCATCAATACGAAGTAGGCCAGGATGACCCCCGCGATGCCTGAGACGCAGGCCGACAAAAGGAAAATCACCGGCATCAGTGGCGTGGCCCACAGCGGGTTGGCCTTGACGCCGCCGAAGATGAAACCCACGTAGCCGTGCAGCACACAGGCCATGGGAATGCCGAGCCCGGCCAGGAACGAAACGAGCTTTCGGTCGAGGGCCAACGCCTCGGGCGAAAGGTTGTCGCTGGCCATGGACAGCACTTGGTAGAAGAGGCGCTTGATCCCTCGCGAAGCCTGTTGCCGCGCCACCAGAATGGGCCGGTAGATGAAGAAAATTTCGAGCACCAGCACCATGCCATAGGCCGCATAGAAATAGCCGAAGCCCGCCATGGCCGAGGTGGGGTTGGGCGTCAGGAACATGCTCATGGCCCGTCCGGGCTGGCCCAGATGCAGCAGCAGCGGCACCGTGGCACACACCAGGAAGGCGAAGGCAAACAGCAACGAAAACCGGGCCAGCGGCCGCAGCACCCGGATGTGAAAAACGTGGTACAGCGAGGAGACAATGAAGGCCCCCGCCACGATGCCCGTGATGTAAGGGTACAGCACGATCATCAGGCTCCAGTGCACGTGCAGATCGTTGGGAAAGACATACCCGGCGGCAGCCGCAGCGGTGGCAAACAGCTCGAGCATCAGGTCACTTCCCTTCTGAGACCCAGGTAGTGCAGCGAGGGTTTGTTGCCCATATCAGGCTTCAGCACCGATATCACATGGGGCTCGTGCAACAGCCGGTACACCTCGGAATCCGGGTCGTTCAGGTCGCCAAATTTCCGGGCGTGGGTTGGGCAGGCGTCCACACAGGCCGGCAACATGCCTTGGCGCACGCGGTGGTAGCACCAAGTGCACTTTTCGGCCGTTTTACGGGTCGGATGGATGAAACGCACCGAATAGGGACAGGCTTGCACGCAGTAGGAGCAGCCCACGCAGCGCAGCTCATCCACCAGGACAAAACCGTCTTCGGAGCGGAAAGTGGCTCCCACCGGACAGACCTGCACGCATGACGGTTTTTCGCACATGTTGCACAGCTTGGGCACGAAGAACGTATCACGCACGGAGTTGGTGATGTCCTCGCGGGGAGTCGTGTAGCCATCGAGGCCGCCGTTGGGCGCATCCACAAATACGTTGTCCTGGTCGTCGATCACATAGCGCTCGACCCAGGTGCGGTAATTGCCGTCCGGCACCTGAAACTCGCTCTTGTCTGCCACGCAGCAGGCCCCGCAGCCGATGCAGTTGGTGATGTCCACGACAAAGGCGAAGCGCTTGCCGGTGATGAACAGCTCCGATTCGTCCGTCATGCCAGCCAACTGTTGGGCGATCTCTTTGGATCCGGCCGGAATCACCAGCAGCAGCGACCCGCCGATGGCGCCTTTGAGCACCTTGCGCA
>DAOVTU010000409.1 GCA_030632925.1 Candidatus Krumholzibacteriia bacterium
ACTTCACTGGCCGGAGGAATTGGGTAGCCGTAATAAGCCCGGCACCCGGCCGCGAGGGCGCCTACGATAATCGCATCGTTGCCCTTCATGAATTGTCTGGCCATGGACATTTCTCCCGTAAGTTTGGATCCGTTTGAATCGAGGTCTTTCAGCTGCGAAAACTTGGTCCCACGATTTGCTATGGTTTCGTGACTCGGATCGCGCCCGGTTCGGGGCAAGCATAGAAACAGAGTCCACAACCGGTACAATCGGCGCCGGTGTAGAAGGCCGGATGGTAACTGGCCAAATTCAGTTTCTCACTGATCTCGATCACACTCTTGGGACACACGTCGATGCAGAGTTGGCAACCCTTGCAGAGCTCCCCATTGACTTCCATGAAAGGCACGTCAACAGCAGTCTTTTCGGTCATGGGAATCACCTCTTTGACGCGGGTGAACAGGCAAGTGAACATGTTATGCGAATAACATAATAGGTCACCGCATTTGGCCCAAAGAATTGTTTGCCAATGCGGTGACCTGTTTAATACAAGATATCAACAGTCTTTTTTTACCCGAGCCCTTACCGATCCTGGAAGGCCGGTTTGCGTTTTTCCATGAACGCGGCGCAGCCCTCATGGGCGTCTTCGGAGGCCCCCACGACGCCAAACAGGGCCGCTTCGAGACGGCAACCACTGTCCTGGTCCACCAGCAGGCCATCGTTGACCGCTTGCAGCGCCATGCGCAGGGTGAAGGTGGATTTTTCGGCCAGGGCCCGGGCCACGATCATCACGGCGTCGGCAAACTCGGCCTGGGGAAACACGGTATTGACCAGGCCAATGGCCATGGCGTCCACCGCAGTGATCATGTTGCCCAGCAGGACCATTTCCAGGGCGCGGCCCCTGCCGACCAAACGCGACAGACGTTGGGTGCCGCCAAAACCGGGAATCAGGCCCAAGCCAGTCTCGGGCAGGCCCAATTTGGCGTTGTCGCTGGCGTAACGGAACGTGCAGGCCATGGCCAATTCGCAGCCACCACCGAGGGCAAATCCATTGACCGCAGCGATAACGGGCTTGCCCAGGTTTTCGATCCGATTCATCAGGGCCTGGCCCCGGGCCGCCAAACGCTCGGCTTCTGCGGCGCTCATATCTGCCATTTCACTGATATCGGCACCGGCAACGAAGGCCTTTTCACCGGAACCGGTGAGAATCACCACTCTAACCGACGAATCAGCACCCAATTCTGCAAAACATGCGTCCAATTCTCCAACTGTGGCCGCGTTGAGGGCATTCATTTTGTCAGGACGGTTAACTGTCACAGTGGCAACGCCTTCAGTGACTTCGCTCAAGATATTCGTGTAGCTCACAGTCTTATTCCCTTCGAAAGAAGTGGATTGAGAGGAAAAAAATCATACCACTGGATACTAACAGACAGGAAAAGCCGTAAAAACCTCCAAATCCTGTTTTTTTTGATGGACACGCCCAATATTGCGTGATATCGTGCCCAGTGAGGTTGTTTTAGCCTTGTTTTACATCATCAATCTGGACGCGAAGCGGGATTTGCTGTGCAAATCGGGATTTTCATCGTTTTCCCGCTTTCATTGTTCTTGTTACGGAATGCGTTCACATTATCGGAGGGACCCCGATGAAGAAAATTGCGCTTGCTCTGTTGCTTATCACTCTCGCTTCCGTAGGCATCGCCCAGGCATGCGGAGATTCGATCTACGACATCCAAACGACTCCTGCCCTCGTCGGAACCCTTGGCGTGCCCTGTGATGTTATCGTCACAGCCACTCGTTACAACGGTTTCTTCGGCCAGCAAGTGACCACCGCTGTCAACCCCAATGGGGAATATAGCGGCATCTGGGTCTACACTGGTACGGATATGGGTTACGTGCCCGGCGACATTATCGCGGTATGCGGTGAGATCAAAGAGTATTTTGACCTGACCGAAATCGACGTCCCGGCGGCTGGCCTCTATGGCTACACGCTGTTGACGGGTTCCGGTGCCCCCCTGGCCCCGCACATCGTTGATGCAGCTACGGTTGCAGCCGATGGCGAGCCTTGGGAAAGCGTCCAGATCATGATTTCCGACGGTATGGAAGTCCCCGTGGGCTTCGACCTCGGCTTTGGTGAGTGGAACGTCATCGCCCTCGATGGCACCACGCTCATCTTCGACGATGTCTGGTATGACTTCCTGAACGTGATGGAAGGCCAGTGCTACAACAACGCCACTGGTATCTATTACTTCGGCTATGGTGCCTTCAAGCTGCTGCCCTACGTTGATGGTATTCCCATCGTCGACTGTGCAGTGGGCGTGGAAGAGCTGACCATGGGCGCCGTGAAGGCCATGTATCGGTAGACGATTATCAGGATCCCACCGGGATCCTTGAAGCGGGCGGGTCTTGTGACCCGCCCGCTTTTCATTTATGATAGGATGCGAATGCTGTTGGTGGGATTTAGCAAAGGCACGCTGGAGTTAAAGGCACGCTTAAGTAAAGGCATGCTTGAGCAAAGGCACGTTTGGGGGGTGACATGATGGACTTATTGCAATCGGCCCTGTTGCTGCCCCTGTTGGTGGTCAGCGGCATTGCTGTGGCTTTAGCTGTCTACGTCATGCGGGCACGCCAAGAACTGCGGCGCTTTCGAGACCAGGTGGCGGACCACAACGAAGAATCCCTTCAATTCGAGAACAAGCTCAACCAGGCCCGCCGTATGGAAGCCGTGGGCATCCTGGCCGGTGGCATCGTCAACAACCTGAACAATCTCCTGGCTGTGATCATGGGCCACACCCGCATGGCCAAGCACGAACTCGCGCCCACCTCCAATGCCCAGGAAGAACTCGACCGGGTCATGAAAGCCGGCCACATGGCCAGTGACCTGGTGCGCGAAATCAGCGACTTCTATCGACAGGCAGACCAGGCCCGCAAGCCCACCGACCTGCTACCGGTGGTGCGCGATACGGTCAAGCTGCTGCGCGACATCCTGCCGGCTACAGTGACTGTTATATCGGACCTGAAGCCTGGTGGTCCCGTGCTGGTGACGGCCACCGGCGTGCAACAGGTATTGATGAACCTGTGCAGCAATTCGCTCAACGCCATGTACCGCAAACAGGGCACCCTGGAAATCACTCTGGCCGAAGAAGTCATCACTGGTTGGCACAAGGCCGTGCCCCAGGAATTGGGCCCAGGCAGCTATGTGCGCCTGTCGGTGCGCGACGACGGCAAGGGCATGGACGCCGACACCCTCGACCGGATTTTCGAATCCTATTTCACCGGCAACGGCGATGGTGACAAGATGGGCATCGGTCTCAGTACCGTGTACCGCATCCTGGACGACCACGACGGTGTGACCATTGCCCGCAGCCAGATCGGCCGCGGCACCACTTTTGACATCTTCTTCCCCCTGATTGCCTGGAGTGTGGCCGCACCGGAAAATGGCAACCTTGATGCCGGTCGTGAAGCCGAGAATGAAACACCGGCGCCCTACCTGGCCCCGATCACCCAATTGCACGGTGCCAACCGGGCCGAGGCCGACGAATCCAGCTCAACCACTTCGCAACCTGCTGCCACCAAGGCCACCGTCCTGCTGGTCGATGACGAAGAGATGGTCAGCCAGGTGCTGACCCGTGGCTTACAGCGCTTGGGCTACCGCGTCGTGGCTCACAACGACAGCCGCAAGGCCCTGGCGGATTTTTCCCAGACTCCCGAAATTTTCGATGTCGTGGTCACCGACCAGATCATGCCCCACATGAGTGGTGTGCGCTTGACCCGCAAAATTCACGACATCCGGGCAGACCTGCCGATTATTTTGTTTACGGGATTCCGGGACAGTTTTAACGAAAACCAGGCCCGTGAAGCCGGAGTCAGCGAATTCATGCTCAAACCTTCGAGCCACCGCGATCTGGGTGACCTGATCGACCGCGTGGTGCTGCGCCGCAACGAAAGCCGCGGCTGATTCTCCGGTTTCTCTATCTCCCGTGACTGAAAACTCCATTTTGCAAACTTGAGCATTCCGGCGGAAACCGTTAGAATTCTGCT
>DAOVTU010000213.1 GCA_030632925.1 Candidatus Krumholzibacteriia bacterium
ACATCAGTGCCTACACCATGGGCATGATGGGCTACCTGACCCCCAACATCGATCGCATCGCCAATGAGGGCATCATCTTCACCGACTATTATGCGGAGCAGTCGTGCACGGCGGGCCGCTCTTCATTCGTGATGGGGCAAAGCGTGTTCCGCACCGGATAGTCCAAGGTGGGGCTGCCGGGGGCCAAAGAGGGCATGCAGGAAGCCGATCCGACCATTGCCGTTTTCATGAAGGACCAGGGCTATGCCACGGGTCAGTTCGGCAAGAATCACCTCGGTGATCGCGACGACATGCTGCCGACCAACCACGGATTCGATGAATTCCTGGGCAATCTTTACCATTTGAATGCCGAGGAAGAGCCCGAAAACGTGGACTACCCCGGAGACCTGATGCTGGAAGATGGCCGCACGTTCCTTGAAACCTTCGGCCCCCGCGGCGTGATCCATTCGTACGCTGATGGGCGCATGGAGGACACCGGTCCGTTGACGAAGAAGCGCATGGAAACCATCGACGATGAAACGGTCGCCGCGGCCATCGACTTCATCGAGCGCCAGAACAAGGCCGGCGTGCCCTGGTTCGTGTGGTGGAACGGCACCCGCATGCATTTCCGCACCCACGTCAGTGACGAGCGCATGGCCGACGCCCATGAAATTATGCCCACCGCCGATGAGTACACCGCCGGCATGCTCGAGCACGACATGCACGTCGGTGAACTGCTGGCGGTCCTGGACAAGCTCGGCATCGCCGACAAGACCATCGTCCAGTACACCACGGACAACGGTCCCCACTACAACACCTGGCCCGATGCGGCCTCGACGCCGTTCCGTGGCGAGAAGAATACGAACTGGGAAGGTGGCTGGCGTGTGCCCTGCATGGTGCGCTGGCCCGGGCTGATCCAGCCGGGTTCTATCTCCAACGGCATCGTCCATCACATGGACTGGCTGCCGACCCTGGTTGCGGCCGCCGGAATGCCCGGAATCAAGGAAGACCTGTTGGATGGCTACAAGTCCAAGGCCATGGGCCGCAAGTACAAGATCCATCTGGATGGCTATGACCTGAGCGAGCACCTGAAAAGCCCGCGTGAAGTCGCCAGCCCCCGCAAAGAGATTTTCTACTTCTCGGACGACGGTGATCTGACGGCATTGCGCTACAATGACTGGAAGTTGATCTTCATGGAGCAGCGTGTTGCCGGGACGCTCCAGGTCTGGTCTGAGCCTTTTATTCCGCTGCGTTTGCCGCTGATGTTCAATCTGCGGCGCGATCCCTATGAACGGGCGCAGATCACTTCGAACACCTACTACGACTGGCTGCTTGATCGGGCCTACCTGATGGTGCCGGCCCAGGCGTATGTGGGCGATTTCCTGGCGACGTTCAAGGATTATCCGCCGCGTCAGAAGGCCGCGTCGTTCTCCCTGGATCAGGTGATGGATAAACTGACGAGCCCCGGCTCTCACTAAATCCTTTTGCCGCTGAGCCTGGTTTGTGAACGCCCGTCACCGTTATTTTACCGGTGGCGGGCGTTTCTTTGGCCATGATCCTGGTTCAGGCTGGCGAAAAAAGCTGACCACCGCTGCGAATCCGTATAAATTGGGCAGATGAACCTTATCGACACCCATTGCCATCTCTACATGGCTCCGCTGGACACCGATCCGGCGGCAGTGCAGGCCCGCGCCCGCGACCGTGACGTCACCGAAATCATCATCCCGGCCTACGATCAGGCCAGTTGGGACCTGATGACTCCCTACGAGGCGGAGCCCAATCTTTACACCGCCTACGGCATCCATCCCTGGTTGGCGCACGAATGCTCCGGCGGGGAAGCATTTGACGAACTGCTTGTGGCATTGCGTGAGCGGTTGGAGACCACCAACCCGGTGGCTCTCGGTGAAATCGGCCTCGACACCAAAATCGAAACCTCCGGGCTCGAAGAACAGCTGCCTCTGCTGGAAGCCCAACTCCAACTGGCCGTCGACCTCGACCTGCCGGTCATTCTCCACTGCCGCGGCGCTTTCGAAGAACTGCTGACGGCCCTGGAAAACCACAAAGGCAAAATCCGCGGCGTCCTGCACGCCTTCTCCCGCGGTCCCGACCTCGGCAACCGCTTCATCGACGCCGGCCTGCACATCGCCCTCGGCGGTTCGATCACCCGTCCGACGGCCAAGCGCCCGCGCAAGTCCGCCCTGCGGTTGCCTCTCGAGCGCATCATCCTGGAAACCGACGCCCCGAGCATCGGCTTGCACGGCGTGTTTCCCGCTGAAGCCGAACCCGCCCATGTGGCCGATGTCGCAGTGGCCCTGGCCGAAATCAGGGATCGGTCGGTGGGGCACATCGCCAACGTGACGAGTGCCAACGCGCGCGAGTTGTTCAATTTGCCCGCTGAAGAAGGAGCCGATCCGGCATGAAAAATACTCTGATCATCCTGGCCCTTTTGCTCGCCATCCCGGTGGCGGCCGAAACCCCGGAGGAAGCCGCCATTCTTAAGGTTCTGCGGGCTGCTGAAGCGGGCTGGAACTCTGGCGACATCCCGGCCTATATGGAGTCCTACTGGCAGTCCGAAGAGCTGCGCTTCGCCAGCGGCGGCACCGTCAGCTACGGCTGGCAACCGGTGCTCGAGCGCTACCTGAAACGGTATCCCGACCGGAAAACCATGGGCCAATTGGTGTTCGCCGACCTCGATGTGCGGCTCACCGGGCCGGACCACGCGGTGGTCTTCGGCAGTTGGCGCCTGATTCGGGCTGAAGATGAACCACACGGCCTTTTTACTCTGGTTTTCCGGCGCCTGCCCGCAGGCTGGCGGATCATCCACGACCACACTTCAAGTGCCGCAGAATAACCAAGTGCCAGTGAATAAAAGGTGTGGTTCCGGGTAGAAGGCTGTACCTTCTGGAGATAATCCTTAAGCCGCCACACAACGTGGCGGTACGACCCACCTTGGAGGAAAAACCAAGATGAGCGACAACAACGCATTTGACGATCCGCAGGGGCCCCAGATCCCCGAGATCAAGCTGCCCAAATTGGACGGCGGCAAGATCAAGCTCTTCGCCGGCGCGTTTCTGGTGCTGGTGCTGGCTTTGACCAGTTTCTACACCATCGAACCCGAGGAAATCGGCATGGTGCTGCAATTCGGGAAGTACGTGCGCAGCACCGAACCCGGCCTGCACTTCAAGATTCCCTTCGGCGTCGAGCAGGTGAAAAAAGTGCCCATCCAGCGCCAACTCAAAGAGGAGTTCGGTTTCCGAACCGTGCGCGCGGGGGTCAAGAGTCAATACTCGACCAAACCCTACGCCGAAGAAGCCAACATGCTGACCGGCGATCTGAACGCCGCCATGGTCGAATGGGTGGTCCAGTACCGCATCGTCGACCCGTACAAGTTCCTGTTCCAGGTGCGCAACGTGGAAAAAACTTTCCGCGACATGAGCGAAGCGGTCATGCGCCGCACCGTTGGTGACCGCACCGTCAACGAAGTGCTGACCATTGGTCGCGCCGAGGTGGCCCTGGAAGTGCAGATCGGACTACAGGCCCTGTGCGACCAGTATGAAACAGGCATCAGCGTGGATCAGGTCGTGCTGCAGGACGTGAACCCACCGGACCCGGTCAAGCCGTCGTTCAACGCGGTGAACGAGGCCCAGCAGGAGAAGGAAAAGCTCATCAACCTGGCCCAGTCCGAGTACAACCGGGAAATTCCCAAGGCCAGTGGTGAAGCGGAGCAGACCATCAACGAAGCTGAAGGTTATGCGCTGGACCGGGTCAACCGGGCCGAGGGTGACGCCACGCTCTTCAACTCCATTTACGCCGCGTATCGCCTGGCCCCCGAGGTCACGCGCAATCGCATGTATCTCGAAACGATGACCGAAGTGCTGCCCCAGGTGCAGAGCAAGATCATCGTTGATGACGAATTGCGGGGCCTGCTGCCCCTGCTGAACCTGAATCCCAATTCGGCCGCCGGCCAGGGAGGTAAGTAGCATGAATAGGCTGATTATTCCCCTGGTTGTCCTTGTGGCCCTACTCCTGTTGACTTCGGTCTATGTGGTCAATGAGCCCGAGCAAGTGATCGTGACCCAGTTTGGCAAGCCCGTGGGTGACCCGGTGCTCACGCCCGGCTTGAAGTTCAAACTGCCCTTCATTCAAAAAGTGCACCGCTTCGAGAAGCGGTTCCTGGAGTGGGACGGCGATCCCAACCAGCTGCCCACGCGGGACAAGCGCTTCATCTGGGTGAACATGTACGCCCGCTGGCGCATCACCGACCCGTTGCTGTTCTTCCAGCGCCTGCGGGACGAACGCGGTGCCCAGACCCGCCTGGATGACATCCTGGACGGTGAAGTGCGCAACGCCATTGCGAGTTATAATCTGGTGCAGGTCGTACGCACCAGCAACCGCACGCCGGCTCAGACCGAAGGCGTGGCCTCAGATGAGACGATCCTTGTTGAGATCGGCAAGGGCCGCACCGCCATCCGTGATGAGATCCTGGCCAATAGCCAGGCCCGTACCGCCGATCTGGGCATTGAAATTCTCGACGTCGAGTTCAAGCGCATCAACTACGTGGCCGAGGTGCAGCGCAAGGTGTACGAACGGATGATCTCCGAACGTCAGCGCATCGCCGACCGCTTCCGCAGTGAGGGCATGGGCCAAGCGTTCCGCATCCGGGGCGAGAAGGACCGCGAGCTGTTGAGAATCCGTTCCGAGGCCTATCGCAAGGCCCAGGAGATCAAGGGTAAGGCTGATGCTGAGGCCACGGGCATCTACGCCTCGGCCTACAACAAGTCGGTTGATACCCGGGATTTCTATGAATTCATGATGACCATGACGGCCTACAAGACCACTTTGGACGCCGAGAGTTCCCTGGTCCTGTCGACCGATGCGGACTTCTACAAGTACCTCAAGTCGGGTGACGGCAAATGATGCGCCGTACCGCCTGGCTGGTCACCGTACTGCTGATTGTCCTGGTCCAGAGCGCTGCTCTGGCCGGCGACAAGCTGTACATGTGGCAGGTCAAATCCGAGACCGCGACCATCACCCTCGTGGGTTCGATCCATGTCGGCCAGCCGGATTTTTTCCCGCTGGCCGACCCCTACGAAGAGGCCTTCACCGCCGCCCCTGTGCTGGCGGTGGAGGTCGACATGACCGACCCTGCGGTGTTGCAGGAATCGACCATGTTGATGATGAAGAAGGGCATGTTGCCGGGCGCTGAAACCCTGCAGACCCGTCTTGAACCCGAGCTGTACAAACGCCTGGAAGCCTACGCCAAGGAAAACGGCGTGCCCCTGGCCATGTACCAGAAGTTCAAGCCGGGCATTGTGGCCATCGTGCTGTCGATGGAAGAGTACAAGCGCCAGGGTTTTGACCCGGAACTGGGCATCGACAAACATTTCCTGGATGCGGCCAAGGCTGCGGACAAGGAAGTGCGCGCCCTCGAAACGGTCGAAGACCAACTCAACATCTTCCTCGACATCGACGACACCCTGGACGACATCCTGATCAACGAAACCCTCGAACAGATGGGCGACGTCAGCAGCATCATTGACGAAATGGTGGGCTACTGGAAGTCCGGCGATGCTGACGGTCTGGGCACCTTCATGGAAACCCAGATGGGCGAGGGCCCCGAAATGGAAGCCCTCTACCGCAAGCTCCTGGACGACCGCAACGTGGGCATGACCGCGACCATCAACGAATGGCTGGGCCAGGACCAGGACGTGTTCGTGGTTGTTGGGGCTGGGCATTTTGCTGGTGAGATGGGGATTGTTTCTTTGCTTGAAGCCGAGGGGTGGAAGGTTTCGCAGGTCTCTCGCTGAGGGTGCGTGACAGGATAGAGACACTCATACAAAGCGGCCCGGGATGTCCTCGTACCTGTGGATTACCCGGGCCGCTTTGTATGAGTGCCTCTACCCTGTCAGGCCCCGCTGCCCGGACCACCTCTACCCACACCCGCGGTGGTGCTGCATAACTCCCCACCGAACTCTGCCCGGTCGTTTCGCTCCGCAACCCCTGTAAAAACCACCCGATATAACCGG
>DAOVTU010000307.1 GCA_030632925.1 Candidatus Krumholzibacteriia bacterium
CAATGGAGGTCCGGGCTGATGAAGAGCTGGACTACGGTCTGGAAACCCACCGCCTGGCGGCCATCGAAATATCGGGCAATGAGGCCTTTACCAGTGCTGAGCTGAAGAATCTGCTGCGTATCCAGGAAGCCAGTTGGACCCGCCCCCTGCATATTCCCCGTTACCAACCCCACCTGGTGGCGACCCAGGTGCGCCTGCTGAAGGCTTATTATCGCAACCGCGGGTTCCATGGCGTCGAGGCCGGACTCGATTCCATTTCCACCATTGTTGGCGAAGGCGATGTGCTGCACATCACCATCGTCGAGGGCACCCGCACCTTCATCCGGCGGGTCACTTTCGAGGGCAACGAACCCATTGCCGAAGAGCGTCTGCGCGAGGTGATGACCCTGCTGGAGGGGTCGCCGGCGCCGGCGGACCTGAACGCCTATGGGGGCGACATCTATTCCCTTTTGACTTTGTACCGGAACGAAACCCACCTCGAGGCCCGGGTGGAACCGGAACTGACCATTGTGGCGTACGAAGACGAATCCGGTGGTGCGGCCGATCTGGTGTACCACATCTCGCCGGGTCTGGCGCACAAGGTGGGCCAGGTCACCCTTGCGGGCAACGAAATCACCCACGACAACATTATTATGCGGGAGCTGGAAATTCGGGCAGGGGAGCCGTTGCAGTGGGACCAGATTGAGGACTCGCGACGCAATCTGCTCAATACGACCCTGTTTCGCGACGCGACGATTTCGCCGGCGACGGTCGATACGGTTACTGGGCGGACCGATCTTGTGGTGCGTGTCATCGAGCGCAAGCCGGCGTTCTACGAATTTGGTGCGGGCGTCGGAAGCCTGGAACGGGTGCGCCTGTTGGCAGCCTGGGGGCACCGCAATCTGTGGGGCACGGCGCGGCGCCTGGAAGTGCGTGGCCGCGGCTCGTGGAACCTGGAAGACGTGATCGGCTATTCGCCCACCTTCGATCAGGGGCAGATCAATTACCGGGCTGATCTGCGCTATGTGAACCCGCGCCTGCGCGACAGCCGCTACAGTTTCGACTGGGAAATCTATCTGAAGCGGGAAACCCGCGGCGAGTCGGGCCTGAACATGGATGGTTACGGCTCCAACGTGGGCACCTCGTGGCAAGCCAGTAGGCGCGTGCGCAATTCGGTATTCTTCGGCTACAAGGTGACCGACCCGGAAGTGCATCCCTTTGCCCCGGACGACTTGAAAGACCGTTTCGCCGAGGTGGATCCCCAGGCGGATCAGGTGCGCTCGGTGAACTGGGCCATTTTTATCGACCACCGGAACGACCTTTTTCGTCCGACCGAAGGCATGTACACCATCGGCACCACCCAGTTGGCCGGTGGCGTGATGGGCGGCGACTTCAGCTTCTTCAAGTGGACGGCGGCCTGGCACAATTACGAAGAGACTTTCCTCGGTGGCGTGATGGCCATGCGTTTCAAAATCGGCGGCACCAGACCCTATGGCAAATCCCTGGACCGTGGTGCCGACGGCGTGCCCTACGATGACCGCTTCTTTGCCGGCGGCGCCTCGACGGTGCGCGGTTATGGCCACAATACCATCGGCCCGCAGATCGTGGATCAGGACGAGTTGGACGATCTGAACTTTTCGTCGGATGTGCTGTTGCCCGATAATCCCGCCCGTGGCGGCAACTATCTCATGCTCACCAACCTGGAATGGCGCTTCCCGATGCCGGTCTTGTCCCGGTGGAAGTTCGCCAGCGTGATCTTCTTCGAGGGCGGCAACGTCTGGGAAAACATCAGTGACGTGCGCATGCGTGGCTTCCGCCTGACCAGTGATCCTGGCGATCCGACAGATCCCGGCTCGACTAAGGTCTGGGATTACCGTTACAGTTATGGTACCGGCGTACGGCTCGATACGCCGGTCGGACCGGTGCGCGTGGACGTGGGCTTCCCGCTCAAACGCGTGAACTATGTGAGCGACATCCGCAACTACCAGGATCCGAAAGTGATCTGGCATTTTTCCCTGGGGTACCCGTTTTGAGACGCTGGATCAAACCCTCACGCTTGCCGCTGTTGATCGCCTGGCTGGTGATCGCCGGGGTGGTGGGCTATCTGGGCAGCCATCCGCGGTTGGTGGCGCCGTATGCATCGGGCCTGGTCAGTCGTCATTTGTTGCGGATCGAGAACGGCGGCCTGCGGGTGCGCGATTTTAAAGTGCGGGCTTTCGAGGGCATGGACCTGTACGGCGTGTCGTTGACCTTGCCGGGCAACTCGGGCGGCATGACGCTGGTTTCGGCTGATACGGTGGCGGTTGATTTTGGTCTGGCCCAGGTCCTGGGTGCCGTGCCTCATCTGCGAAAGGTGACAGTGCGGCGGCCCGAAGTCTATTCCATGGCCGGCACCGACACCACCAAGTCGGCTGATCCGGATCGTATCGAGTTGGACCTGCCCCAGTTGATCATCGACCAGTTGGTTGTTACGGACGCTTTCCTGGAATTCAGTGACTCGGGTGGGCGGCTTTCTGAACGCATTTCACGCCTGGACTGGAGCGGTTCACTGCAAACCGGTGACCTGGTGCGCGCGGTCATGCGCGGCGTGAGCGTGGACTGGGAAACCCACGGCAGTCGCCTGGAGGAAATGCGGGGCGAAGTGATCGTCGACCCGCTGGGCATCTCGGTCAAGTCGGTCACTGGGAAATTCAACGACAACTTTGTGCGCATCGGCGGGTATCGCAATTGGGACAAATCCCTGCGGTTGCAGGTCGAGGCCTCAGGGGTGAGCGTGGGTGAGGTGGAGGACCTCATCGACATGAACATTGGCTTCCGGGCCCGGGGCGATCTGGTGGGCAGTTTCGAGGCGGCCAACGATTCCCTGTGGTACGAAGGCATCTTCAGTGGAGTCGTTGAAGACTACGACGTGAAGGATTTGTCGGCCACGGCGCTGGTGGCCGAAGAAATGGTCATGCTGGACGACATGACCGGGCATATCAATGGTGCCGAATTTGCGGGCAGTGGCCACTTCGATGTGCGCAACCCCGAAAACGTGGGCTTTGTCCTCGAAGGTGACGTGAGCAAGGTCGATCTGGCCAAGGGGTTGATCCCCGGCGGAGAGGAAATGCCGATCACGGACGGAACCGGACGCCTGCGCATCGAACATTGGGACGTGCCGCTGTGGACTCGAGTTTCCGGCGTGCTGTACGACGGCCTGATAGAAATCGTCCCCTTCGACACCTGTTATGTGGATGTCGAAGCCTATGAAGATACGGTGGTTTTCAACAGCATTGAACTGGTCTACCGTGACCTGCACGCCATGCTCACGGGCTTCTCGGACAGCGCCCAGGTTTTCCAGGGTGACGTGAGCCTGAATTCCGAAAATCTGGCGACTTTGCCGCCGGGTTGGGAGTGGCCCCTGGTGGCCGGCCGTGCCAATGGGCAAGGCCACTTGCTCGGCCCTCTGGATGCCCTGGATTTCGTGGGCGACGTGAACGTGTACGACTTTGGCCTGGACCCGATCCAGGCCCGGGACAGCGACGTGGCCCTGCGGGTCCGCAATGTCCTGGGCGATCCGCTGATCAGCGCTGACATCCAGGGCCGCGGTTTTGCTCTCGGTGGCGTGAAGTTTGGTGACTATACATTGGCGGGTTCGGCCTCGGCCACCGAGGCGCGGGTTGACGACTTCCAGGCTGCCCTGGGGGACACGGCGGTGTCTTTGCGATTTGGCGCGGCTTTCACCGACTCGGTCAAACGCATCCTGGTCGAAGCGCTGGACATCAACCTCGAAGGCACCCACTGGGCCTTGGCGAACGAGGTGCCCATCAGCGTGGGCGAGGGGCACTTTGCCATGTCGGACATGCGGTTGTCCTCAAGCCAGGGCGCTGTCTCGGGTGCGGGTGTTTTTGAGCGCGGCGTGCAGGTCTCCGGTGGTATGCAGTTCGAACATTTTAATCTGGGTCTGTTGAACCCCTTTGTCGAAACCCAGGAACCCCTGGCCGGGATGTTGACCGCTGACCTGGTCGCCGGGGGAGATCCGGCCGCACCGACGGTGACGATGATTGGCAATCTGGTCGATGCTCCATTCGTGATGGCCCGGGTGGATTCCCTACGGGTGGAGGCCGAATACCAGGCCGGCACCGTGGAATTCCGGGACCTGGATCTGTTGAGTGAATTTGGCCGCATGAAGGGGTCCGGTTCCGTCAGCAATCCCGGCGCGCGCCTGGAGGACTACTGGCCGGGCGCCGATCTGGACCTGGAACTGAGTTTTGTGGACGCGAATTGGGCCTTCCTGGACCAATTCGCCATGCCCGCCCTGGAACGATTGAGTGGGTTTTTCAACGGCCAGGTGCGGGTGGCCGGAACCACGGCGGACCCGGTCCTGCGGGGCGACCTGCGCAGCGAGCCGTTCCATGTGCACTGGCTACATCTGGACGAATTGTCAGCCAGTGTGTGGGCCGATAGTCGAGGCCTGGTGCTGGGTGATCTGCGCGGCCAAAAAGATGACCTGAAGCTGTCCGGCCGGATTGAAATACCCCTGGTGATGGACCTGATGAGCGAACCGGTGGCACCCCTCGACGGACCGTTCTACATGCAGCTGGAAGTGCCGCCGGGCAGCAACATGGCGGCCCTTAGGCGGGCCACCAACGCCTTTGTCACCAGTAGTGGCACGGGCGAAGCCTCAGTGGTGATCGCCGGACCTCTGGATCATCCCTTCTATCAGGGCAGCGTGAAGCTGGACAACGTCGGCTTTGTCTTGCGCGATCTGGAAGAGGTTTACCGCGAGGCTTCCTGCGAAGGACGTTTCAGCGGCAATACGCTGACGCTGACCGATCTCAAGGCCAAGGAAGGCCC